>CAZCQX010000001.1:0-16878 GCA_964500955.1 uncultured Candidatus Saccharibacteria bacterium
GTATGCTCTCTTTAAAGGAGAAGGTGGTATACTTTTATCATATGCTGACACCAAATTATGAAACCATTGCACTAGAACTTAAACATCTTATTAAGGGTGATGTTTCTTTAGAAAATATTGATAGAGAAAGGACCGCAAGAGACACTAGTCTCTTTTATGTAAAACCAGAGATGGTGGTATATCCTAAAAATTCGCTCGACATAGGGGCTCTCTTTGAATATGTTCTTAAGAAAAAAATCGAAGGATATCATATTGCTGTTGCGATGCGTTCCGCGGGAACCTGTATGACAGGAGGGTCACTTACTTTTTCGATTGTGGTCGACACTACTAAGTATATGAATCATGTCACTATGGTGACAGGTGAGTACGCGGTTACTGAACCGGGGGTATACTATCGTGATTTTGAAAAAGAGACTCTTAAAGAGGGGTGGATCATGCCAAGCTACCCAGCATCTCGTGAGCTCGCTGCTATGGGTGGAATCGTCTCTAATAATTCAGGAGGAGAGAAGACGCTTACCTATGGCAAAACAGAAAAGTACATACAATCTCTTGATGTGGTATATGCAAGCGGAGCAAGAGATGTTCTCCACGCATTCACAGAAGAAGAACTCGAAAAAAAGATGAATGAACATGGAGAAGGTGGCAGAATCCATAAAGAAATGTTCGAGCTTATTTCTAAGAATTATGACCTTATTAAAAGCGCGAAGCCAACAGTATCTAAGAACTCCTCTGGTTACTATCTTTGGAATGTCTACGATAGAGACACTGGAGTGTTCGATCTTTCTAAATTGATCGCAGGAAGTCAGGGTACCTTGGCGGGAGTAACATCAATAACACTCACTGGAGTAAAGCCTAAGACACATTCGAGAATGCTTGTCATGTTCGTGCCTTCGACAGTACATTTGGGTGAAATTATTGTGAAGATGCTCACTCATAAGCCAGAAACACTTGAGTCGTACGATGATCATACTTTCAAAATTGCTATCAAGTTCTTTAAAGATATCGCAGTGAGAATGGGTGGGAATATGATAACGCTCGGGTTCAAGTTTTTGCCAGAATTTTGGATGGCACTTACCGGTGGGGTGCCGAAGATTATTCTCATGGCAGAGTTCACGGGTGACAGTGAAGAGGAAGTTGACCAAAAAGTTGCAAAAGCATACGAAGATATGAAACAATTTAATCTTCCTATCAAGAGAACCAAGAATGAAAGTGAAGCAAAGAAGTATTGGACCTTTAGACGAGAGAGTTTCAACCTCCTTCGTTCTAGAATGAAAGGGTATAGAACCGCGCCGACTATTGATGATATTGTGGTGCACCCTAACGATCTTCCAGAATTTCTTCCTAAACTCGATGCTATTTTTTCTAAAGAAGCGTATAAAGATTTAGTGTACACCGTTGCAGGTCACATGGGAGACGCTAACTTCCACATTATTCCACTCGTAGATATTCACAAGGAAGGTATAGCAGAAGTTCTTCATGCGCTTATGGATGAGGTGTACACACTTGTGTTTGAGTACCGTGGATCTATGTCTGGTGAGCACAATGATGGACTTTTGAGAACTCCATATCTTGAAAAGATGTTTTCGAAAGAGATCGTTGAACTTTTCGAGAAGACGAAAGCAATATTCGATCCGCATGGAATTCTCAATCCAATGAAGAAAGTTCATGGAGACAAAGATTTCGCATGGAGTCATGTTGATGTCGGGCAACAGTCATAACATTAGACAGGAAACAAAATAAAAACTCTCACGTAGTAGTGAGAGTTTTTTATAAAGAAGTTGAGAGTGCGAGTGCCCCATAGATACCACCTAAGTCTTGAAGTTTTCCTCTCATGAAGATAGGGTGAGTATCGTACATAGTAAGAAACTTCTTAGCTTCTTTTTCTATTGTTTCTATATGAAGATCGTTCATGACGGGTCCACCATACACAACAATAGAAGGTGACCAGTACATCACGGTGTTGGCACCGAAGATGCCAGCATAGTGGTTCACTTCTTGCCAAAGTGCAATATCTCGCACTTCATGAGAAGGTTTTCCGTAGCGCTCCTCGAGAACTCCACCAGAAATGTAATATTCTACGGTCTTATCTTTCCCTATGACTGTGTGGCCAATCTCGAAACCATACATGTTCCTGTCTATTTTTCTATCAACAATACGAACACCGTTTACTCCGGTGCTTATGGTGAGATAGGCGACGATACTATGACCTTTTCCTGCGCCATAGATGGCCTCACCTAGACCAACAAGTGCCGTATCGTTCTCTACTGTGACATGACAATTAAAAGCGTTTTCAAGGTGTGTTTTTATTGTTACACCTTGCCACTCTTTTAGGTGAGGGGCTCTCTTTATTGTGGTCTTATCTTCCTGTAGTGTTCCTGGGAAACCGGCGACGACTGCTGTGATTGGTTCTCCTTCTGTTATGGATGCTACAGCTTCTTGTGCTTTGTGTAACCATTCAGAAAAGTTTTGAGGTGTTTCGAAAATAATAGGAGTCTTAAAAGTAGCCCTGTCGTCTGTTCTTGCTACTCGAGTCTTCGTTCCCCCTATGTCGAAAAGAATATAGATACTCATGGTGTGCTATGTTATGGGTCAATCATCTTCTTCTTGAAGAGTTGAATAAAAGGTGTTTTGTAAGGTTCTACTTGGTTGTTGAGGGCGCTATAGGTTGCCATGAAATATCCAGTGAGTAATGTCTCTAGGATCTGTTTAGGGTTAGTGTGGTCTGTGGTGATTGTTGCTACTCTAAAAGACTTTTCTTTATAGAGTTCCTCCATAACCGTATATCTTTTTTGGATTCTCTGATGGTCGTAAGTAGAACTAAGAAGGAGGAATCCGAAATGTTCATGCTCGTCATGTTCTCCATCTCTTACGAAGCCGTGGAGCTCGTTATGGTTGGCTTCCGGTATGATACTTACAAAGGCAGGTACCTTTGGTCCTTCTGTAAGAGATGCTTTTATACCCTGTGCTACAGCATAGAGTGCTTTGGTTGTGTAGAGTACGATATATTTTTTGTTATAAAGATCTGCGAGGATTTTGCCTTTTGTTTCGCACGCTGTGCTGTTAAGGGCGCTCACTGCGTTTTCTAGTTCCTGCACTTTTGAGTGTTCACCCATAAGGGTAAGGATAGCAATCATCTGGTGAACCAGAGCGAAGCGGGGCTCTAGATTGGTGTCAGGAAGTGTGATGTGAGGAATATTTCTGTCAACTGCTTCTTCTCTAAGTGTCCCTCCTTTGCTTACTACCGCCATTGCAACACCCTCCCTTGTGCATCTGTCGAAGGCGTCGAGTACTTCTTCTGTTTCCCCAGAATAAGAATTGAGAATCACAAGGGTATTTGAAATATCAATATCTTCTGGAAGACCGTAAGAGTTATGAAGTGTAAGAGGAAGAGAAGGGAACATTGTCATAAGAAGGAGTGCTCCGGTTGCAGAGCCTCCCATGCCAACCACAACAGTTTTTTCTTTTGTAGGGAGAGATGCTTCGAACTCTATGTTCGGTGAAAAGGATGTTTGTTCTTTGAAAGTGTAGAGGGGTTCAAGTGGTGTTGTCATAATGTGTAATGATTATTGTGGGAGCTCGCATATTCCTAGGCGAGACATCGCTTCGTTGTACTTAAGCATGGTGCGCACGTACTCTGCGTGGCTCCTTGTGAGAGGGTTGGCAGAAAGTTGTTCTCCTGTGAACGGATGAAGTTGCTCTGAGAGTACACCTGACAGAGGGGAGTGTGTAACGACCCACTCGAGCCAGTAGGTTACTTTCTTCAAGTCTTCTACGTTTTCTGCGGTTTCAGCATAGTATTGAGCAAGCCATAGCGTGGTGATGTACCAAGGGTTAGGTACGCCATCGACATGCATGTAGTATTTGTCACCCTCATAACGAGGGATACCGTCGATGCCTGTATGAAGGCGGAGCTTTTCCTCGATAGTCTTAATACATGTTTTGACAATGTCGTCTTTAGGATCAAGTAATTTAAAAGCGAAGACACCGTAGATACTCGACATGTCGATTGTGGTATCGTAGACGAGCTTGCCATCTTTTTTGTTACACATCTTCACGAACATCTTAAGATCTTTATCATAAAGGTGGGTAAGTATCGCGCCACGCATGCGGTCTTTTATTCTTGAAAAGAGAAGCTCATCTTGTTCTTTTCCGAAGAGTTGAGCGAATTGTACACCCGCTTCTAGTCCTGCGTACACCGCACACGCGGTGAAGGTGGAGATGCCATGCTTTTCTTCCCAAAGGTCATAACTTGGAAGTGGAAGACCTGTCTCTTCATCAATGAACTCTGCGAGGAAGGTGAGCATTATCTTGATGGTGGAGTTGTAGTGAAGCTCGATAAAGTCAATATCTTTAGTTCGCTTGTAGTAGTCCCACAGTGCTACGAGTACAAGCGCTGTCTCATCTTCTTGAATTGGGAGTATCGGTGTGCCATTTTTTACGAATGCATGCCATGAACTACCAAGAGATTTGTCAGAGCGGTACTTATGCATGAGATAGCCGTCAGGCTCTACGACATCGTTACAAAATTTGAAAAAGTGTTTCGATATGTTGTACTCACCAACCTCAAGGAGTGCGAGCACCGTCATTGCACCATCTCTTGGCCACATGTAACTGTACGTATCTCTCCCGTGCTGAAGCATTCCTGAGTCACCAGATGCTATGATGGCGCCTCGGTTGTCGATATTACCTCGTATGTAAAAGAGAGATTTTTTGAAAAGTTCTAGGTTTCTCTTCGCGGTGATGTCACATGAAAGGTATTCTTGGTGAGTGAGCCACGCTTTCCAAAATTTGGAAGTTGATTCGATGATGTAGTCTGGTCCTTTATAGAGAATATGTTCATGGAGTTCGTAAACTTCTCGTTTAGTTTCTCCAACAGTAATCCAGTAGTAGACAGTCTTCTTTTCTTCTTTATGAAGCGTAAGAGGTACAGAGAACACAGAATCAACATGACCATGCTCTATCGGGTTTTTGGAGAGGGTTCCGTCTTCTGCATCTTTGAAGGTGCCTTCCTTTCCCTCTATACCATAGAGTCCAACGCTGTAATCTGAGAAGGGGATATCGCTACTCTCAGCATACATCATGAACATTCTCCTGCCTTCGTAGTGAATGATAGTATTCTTCACAGGGTCGTAGTACGCGGTGTCTTCTTGTGCGGTGCTGTAGAGAGAGAATACTTGATGGAAGAAGAGCTTGATTTCTTCTTTGTGTTCGGTGTGATTGATGACATCTATCTTTCGTATGAAAATATTTTTTTCATTATAGACAACATCAGTGAAAAGGAGTTCAAGGTGTGTTTCCTTGTTGTAGCATCGCATTGTTCCAACGAAGGTGTCTTGGTGTAAATCTATTGTTGTTTCCCAGACGCTGTCGCTTAGCCAAGAGAGTTTTCCTCTTTGCCAGATTCCTATTTTGTGAGCTTCTCCGCGAACGTGGTTTTCTACGCCAACGTACGGAAAGAAGAAATCACTCACCAAGCCTCGCTCGTCGAGTCCGACCATAATGTTACCGTTAGCTAGTATGAGTGATTTCGACATGATGTGTTATACGATATGCGCTCGCAACTTCAGGTCTGCAAGAGCGTTAGTGAACGCGATAAAAGCCTCGTAAGGGGACTCGTAGGGGGAGAAATACTTGTGCACGTCGCCATCTGAGAACCACTTAGTACACATATAGTAGACATGGTCAGAGGTCTGTAATTTACGCCAGTCGTCGATAATCTTCTTATCTTTTGTGGCGAGTATTTGGTGTTCAATACGATACAGTTCTGCAATGGATGACTGTTGCATTGCGTTTCCCGTCCACGCTGAAAGCTCTCGCTCTGTGTCTGCCCAGGTGACAATGTTTGGCATGTCTACTGTATCTCGAACAGGGTATGCTTTACATGTTTCAGAAAGGGTAAGGAATCCGTTGTCTTTATTTTTGAAAATTTCTTCAGGAAGGTGTTTTAGAAATTCGAAGATTCCTGTCGACTCCCACTGATGCTCCCCAAAAGTCTCATAGTCCATGAAGAGATTGACGGTCTCACCGTTACCGTTGATAGAATTCACCCATGTGCCGAACTTGCCTGCGGTGAGAGGCCACTCAGGCCAGTTCTTATCACCGAAACGAAAGGCGATATCATCAGAAAGGCGGTAATTTTTTAGGAGAAGTTTTATTTTCGAGGTTCCTTTAGGTTGGTAGACGAAGTTAGACGATCTCCATCCAAGTACAGGGTCCCACCCTTCTGCGATAATGCCTTTGTATCCTGCTTGCTCTGCCCACTGCGCTAAGTCGTTCCTGTAGGCGAGTTCAGTGTTAGAAAATACTTTTGGTGTTACTCCGAAGATTCTTTTTAACGTTTTGTTCTGAAGCTTTACCTGCTCCTCAAATTCTGAGAGTGAGTAGTAGAACGCAAGAGAGTGGTAATAGGTCTCACCTAGCACTTCCACACGTCCTGTGTCTACGAGTTTCTTGAATGTTTCGAGTGTTGCAGGAGCGTGTTCTTCGAGTTGCTCAAGAAGAGTACCAGAAAGAGAGATGCTGAATTTAAAGTCAGGGTGCTTTTTCAGTAATTCAAGGAGGAGTTTGTTCGTTGGTTTGTAGGACTTCTCACAAATTTTCTTAAGAATCTTTACGTTGTTGGTGTTGGCTTCTCCTTTATCATTAAAATACTCATGATCATGCCCAATGTCGAAAGCACGATAATTCTTTATACGAAATGGTTGATGGGTTTTTAGGTAAAGAGCAATTGTTGGCATGATGTTTTTTAGGTTACGGAGTTATAAATAGTTTTTATCTTCTTGGCTGCTTTGTCCCAAGTGATTCCTTTCACTTGTCGCAAACCTTCGTGATGAAGCGTGCTTCGTAAGGAAGGGTTGCGGACTACTGCGAGGATGTCATTGGCTATCTTGTCAGTGTCCCAGAAGTCAACCTTAAGTGCGTGGGTGATGACTTCCGCAGCGCCTGACTGCTTGGAGAGAATGATCGGTGTACCATGACTCATCGATTCAAGGGGGATGATACCAAATGGTTCTGAGACCGAAGGTATCACCATCACATCTGCAAGTGAGAAAAGAACAGGGAGATCCTCGAGCTTATAGTACCCCGTGAAGAGGAAGTGCTCGCTTATATTCATATGCGCAGTGAGTGACTTAATCTGGTGCTCCATGTCACCTGTGCCTGCTACTATGAAGTATACACTCTTATCATGCTCAAGCACCTTCTTCGCGGCGTGGATAAAGTAGTCCACGCCTTTCTGTATAGTGATACGACCAGCGAAGAGTACTATCTTCTTGCCTTGCTTCTTTAGGTTCTGAAGAGGAGTGAAGCGCTCACTGCGCGCAGTGATTTGTTCTGTGTTGCCATTATGGACGACACTTACCTTGTGCGGGTCTATGCCGTAATGCTCGACGATGGTATTCTTCGTGAGCTCGCTCACTGCTATGATGTAGTCAGCCTTATGCATACCTTCACGTTCCTTGTTGTAGACCTGCTGGTTCACATGTACCCCTGCACATCTATCAAATTCTGTCGCGTGCACGTGTGCAATGAAAGGTTTTCCCGTTAGGTTCTTAGCTGCGATACCTGCAGGGAAGCATAGCCAGTCGTGGGCGTGTATAACATCAATTTGTTCTAGGCTCTTCCTGGGGAGTGTGGCTACAAGTTTCCCGTAATGTTCAACTTGTTCAAACAAGGTTCGGGGAATTATTTTCCCTCCAGCTTTAATAAAGGTGTGAAGCTTCTTCTCGTATTCTACAGAAGAGAGGTAGGGGTTCTGTAGTTCCCTTGCTAAGGTTTCGAGGTGAGTGCTTGTGATTATTTCTGGTTGACTCTTGTGTGCGTCAGCGAAGAGTACTTCAACCTTTTGTTCTTCGAGAGAAGGGAGTGATTTTGGGAGCACAAAACACACATGTACATCGTTATCAATAAGTGCATGTGCCATACCTTTACAGGCAACACCCAAACCACCGCTGTGGTGTGGTGGGTATTCCCAACCAAACATGAGTACCTTTTTAGCGGTCATTATACGCTGAGTATAGCCTGTACTTCTCATGTGTGAAAGTCAAAACAGTGGATTACTATATTTTTTTATACGTAAGTGATCACGATAACAAAAAAGCCCTACAGTGTAGGGCTTTCAAGGTGTTTCCATGGGCGGTTTTCTAGAACAGGTGAGCACGTGGGTGATATCTTCTGCTTTTGTTGCAATGAGTGCATAGTACTCTGCTTCCTTATAGTGCCGTAGTTTTTCAAATACATCACTTAGGCTTATGTACGCAATCTGACTCATTGAGAGAAAGTAGTCAGCAGACACCCTTGCACGGACATGTCTTTCTGGAAAAAGTCCAGCGATGAGAAGTGCATGATCTCCTGTTTTTTCTAAATGTAATGCTTTGACAGTGTCTTTTTCTTCTAAGCTTTTCAGATAGAGCGATGCTACAGGAATATCAAGCAGGTGTGTATTGTGCATATGCCTCATTAACATGAAGACCGTATGACTTTCTGCTTGCTCACTAAGAGTGGTGCCGGAGCGTCTTTGTCCTTCTTGAACCAAAGAGACCCACAACGCTGTTTCGGTGGTCTGGTCGATGTACATGATTAACTGAACCTTTCAAAAGAACATGTGATTGTTCTATACTTAACGTTTTTGAAATGTTTGTCAAATAGGATAGGTAGCACAGAGTGCGTGCTTAGTCGTGTTTCAGGGATACCACTACACAGTATGAGGTGTATGCTTGTTATTTTTCTTGTAGATATAGAGCGGTATAAGTCCTACAAGTATTCCTCCTATTCCTATTACAGTCGTGAGTGTGTCGAATGTTGGGATGCTGTACAGTGCAATAAAAAAGAGGAAAAATCCTGAAAAAGCAGGCCAGATAATATGGGTGATTGCATGCCAGAGACCTGAAGTAACAAGAGTTTTCCTGTAGTACCAAGCGCACGCTAGTCCGGTTAGTCCAAGATAGAAACAAATTTGGAACCCAAGCGCAGAGATGGAATTCTCTAGGATGACATTGATGGTTGGTAGATAGGATGAAGCGAAAAGTAATGCAAGTCCCGTAACCCAGATGAAGAAAATAGCAACGTGAGGAGTGTTCCATTTCGGGTGTAGTACAGAATAGCGTTTATGGAGAACCCCATCTCTTCCTTTTGCGAAAAGGGTTCGAGTGAACTGCAGAATCTGTGTTTCAACAGTCCCGATAGTGCTTAAGAGCACAGCAAGAATCGCCACGTAGCCCCATGTTGGACCGAATAATTTTTCTGCAATCGCAAAAATAACATTGGTGTTATAGTGCTCTATTTCAGCATCAGTGAGACCAAGTAGTGTAATGGTTATAAACACCAAGAAAAACAGTATCAAAAAAATCATAGACCAAAAAGCTGCCTTCCCTGGAGTTTTGTGAGGATCTTTTGTCTCCTCGCTGAGATTCATCGTGACATCCCATCCGTAATAGAAGAAGATAGCGATAAGGGAGGCTGCTGCAAATTCTTTTACCGAAAAGGCTAGTGGGTTGAACCACTCTCAAGAAAAAGCGTGCACGGGGTTGAAGGGGAAGACAACGAAACTCATAACAACAATACCAAGAAGTATGATTCCTTCTATGATTGTCATCAGCACTTGAACGGTACTGGTAAGTTTTACCCCCTTAACAACAACAATAGAAATAAACGTTAACCATAACGCTGCGATACCGGTGACCCAGTTCACATTGTTCATGAGTTCTGGTTTGAGAATAAGAAGAGTAGCATTTGCAGCTGGAACCATAGCAGAAACCATAAAAATACAACACAGCACAAGGAGTGCCCACCCCGCCACGAACCCCCAAGATTTTCCAAAGATCATACTTATCCATGCATAGGAGGTACCTGCATTCGCTGATATTTTATTAAGGTTAATAAAAGCAAACGTGATACCGAACATGATAAGTCCACACATAAGAATACTTGCAGGGGAGAGGAGTCCGGCAGTTGCGATGAGTGTTGAGGTGGTTATCTCAACACTGTACGCAGGCGCTGTTCCTGCTATTCCCATAATAGTAGACTCAATAAAACCCAATGAATTACCCGTTAGCTTTGTCTGGTTGTTCTCCATGAATAGTGAATCATTATTTGTTCATATATAAGTATAGTAAACATGGAGGAAAAAGAAAGGAGGGTTGGTTACAAAAATCAAAACAACCAGACAAGAAGTCTGATTATTTTCATTTTGTGGACCCCTAGGAGAATCGCTCACAGGACTTCTCGTCGCAGACTCCTCGATAAAGTCCCGCGAGTCCCATTCGCTTCTCCTCGCACATGAAGTAGTTCATGTGCTGTACGTGCCCAGCAGATACAAAAAATACCCTCAACTGAAGTTGGGGTATTTTTTTGTATCTGTGGACCCTAGGAGAATCGAACTCCTCACCTCCGGAGTGCAAAACCGGCGCTCTACCATATGAGCTAAGGGCCCTTATTATGTTTTTGGTAACTAACTATCGCCCTCTAAGGTAATTATAGCTTCGGTTTTTAAAACCGGCAAACTTATAACCATACTGTGTCTTACGCTTGCTAGCTTCGGACATCTTCGTCGCTCTTCGCTCCTCGAGCTAAGGGCCCTTATATAATTGTGTCACTATACTATCATATATCCTTTTTTAAGGGAAGAGCATTAGTGGTCCATGCTTGCGGATGTGTTAAGGCGCCTTTCTTTTATTTATCGTAAAGAGGTGTTCATTTCTATTGTGTTTATGATACTATACAAAACTTGCACAACGTTGTGTTTAGGGGTAGAATCATAGTCAATTAAGCTCTTTAGTCCTCCCTTCATTTTCCGTTACCTGTATTTTCCTGAGAAGACTTTGTGAGCATTTTTTACTTATTGTGTTTACTTGGAATGTTTTCTGTGTTGGTTTATTTATACAAAATTAATTTTTTATTTTTATTTATTTATGAAAAAAATACTTTCTTCAAAGATTGCTGGTCTTCTTGTCATTTCGATGATGAGTGTGACTGTAGGAGTGATTCCAGTGTTTGCTGCGGTGACGACGTCGTTGTACCCAAATGGTCAAGGTACTTATACTGCTTGGTCCGGTACTGAGTCTGATATCGATGAGGCAGGGGCCCCAGACTGTACCGCCATGGAGGGTGTTTATACAGGGAACACAAACGACAGAGAGTCTGTAGTGATTGACCTCTCAAGCATTCCTAATGGAAGCACTATAACAAGTGTAGATGTGGTTGTTGCTTACAGAGACTCTGTTCTGTCTGGAGACAACGGGACATTTAAGACATTTACACGTTTTAATGGTACCGATTTAGATGCTACCTCGAACATTGTTGCCTCAAGCGGGACTTGTTCTTCTACTACTCAGACTTTGAATGTTGCAGACGCTGTTAAAAATGGAGCTACAACTCTTGAAGTTGGTGTTTTAAAGACCGCTAATGATACTAGCACTGTTTTTGTTGGTGCCATCCATGCAATTGTTACTTACACAAGCACAAACACAGCACCAGTTGCACAGGCAAAATCAATCACAATAAATGAGGACACTGCAACAACATCAGGTGTACTTGCGACGGATGTTGATCTCCCTGCCCAAGTTCTTACGTACTCTGTTGTAGCAAACCCTTCTCATGGAGCTATTTCAGGGTTCAGTAGCACAACAGGAGCGTTTACGTATACTCCAGCCTTGAACTATAACGGCTCAGATTCATTTACCTTCAAAGCAAATGATGGAACAGTGGATAGTAATATAGCGACAGTGTCTATCACCGTGAACTCAGTAAATGATAATCCGGTACTTTCTGGTGTTTCTAACAAGACTGTAGGTGAGCTCTCAAATTTGTCTTTCACAGTATCATCAACTGACGTTGATGGAGGAACCCCTTCATACTCTCTCTCTTCTGCGCCGGCAGGAGCGTCTATCGGAAGCTCAAACGGTGTCTTCTCATGGACTCCAACAGAAGCACAAGGTCCTGGAAGCTATACATTCTCAGTAGTGGTTTCTGATGGAAATGGTGGCTCAGATACTGATCCTATTACTGTGACAGTGGAAGAGGTGAATATTACCCCTACAGGAGCAACACAGACTGTGTCTACTCACCTCAATACCTCAAAAACAATTACTTTCACCGGTGTTGACGGAGATATTCCTACACAGACACTTGTATATGCTATCTCTACTCCAGCCTCAGTAGGAACGCTCGGCGCTGTGTCTGGAAACCAGGTTACCTATACTCCATCTACTAATTTTGTAGGAGCTGACTCATTCTCTTATACCGTTGGTGACGGTACTGCTACTAGTTCTGCATATACTATAAATATCAACGTTACCGATGATGCACCAGTGCTTAATGCTATTGGAACACTTTCTGGAGATGAAGAAACCGAAATCTCCTTCACAGCGAGTGCGATGGATCCAAACAGTGATCCGATTGCTTACTCACTTTCTGGTGCTCCAACGGGTGCATCTATTGATTCAGTGACTGGAACGTTCTCCTTCACCCCAACAGAAGCACAAGGTCCTGGAAGCTACACATTCTCAGTGATTGTGTCTGATGGAGCAATTTCAGATAGCGAGACAGTAACCATCAATGTGAATGAAGTGAACAAGGTTCCTACAGCAACGGGAAAGACAGAAGGTTCTGCTCTTACCACTCCAGAAGACACCCTTCTTTCTGGAACGCTTACCGCAACAGATGTAGATGTTCCTGTACAGGCACTTACGTACGCAACAACATCTAACCCATCTCATGGAACTATCGCATCCTTTGATCCAACAAGTGGTGTGTTCACCTACGTTCCTGATCTTAACTACTACGGAAACGATGCATTCACCTTTAAGGTGTCTGATGGAGTAGTAGATAGCGTGGATGCAACCATTGAAATAAAAGTTACTTCAGTGAACGATATTCCTGTGGTTACTCTTCTTGGATCGTCTCATCTCTTGACTACTGTTAACTATCCAAACGTGCAACTCGACGCAACCGCATACGACGTTGAAGATGGAGATGTTACTCCTTCTATTATGAGAACGGGTGCGTACGATATTACTAAGGAAGGAGAATACACACTTGTATACTCTGCAACTGATAGCGATGAAGCTACTGGGTATGCTACACGAACAGTCATAGTACTCCCTCAGCTTGGTGGTTCAGGAGGAACAGATGGAACCCCTGGGTGTAAAGATCCTAAAGCTTCTAACTACAACCCTTCTGCTGTGTATGATGGAACTTGTACTTATGCTCCAGTAGGGGAAGTGCTCGGAGCGTCTACCTCTACTGTGTCAGCCACAGGTACAACAACCCCACAAGGAGAAGTTCTTGGTGTTTCAACATCAACAGAACCTCTTACGTGTGGAGAGTATCTTACTCTTACTAATAGTCTTGGTAAGAAGTATCTCAAGGAAGGAATCCGTAATGACAAGGATGCGGTGATACTCTTGCAGAAGTTCTTGAATGAACAGCTCGGTCTCTCTCTTCCTGTAACGGGGTATTTCGGTCCACTCACCACAAAAGCGGTGAAGACATTCCAGCTTCTTCATAAGGACACGGTGCTTACCCCGTGGGGACTCACCAACCCTACAGGTATTGTATACAAGACAACTATTGCTCGTATCAACAACCTCAAGTGTTCTACACTCAATATTGTGATAGATACAAAAGACCTTCGCTAAAAGTACATAAAAGATATTATTTCTTATGGCAAAAAAGACCCCCCTTATCTGGGGTCTTTTTTGTGTAAAATTTACGCGAACTTCCCTATGTGTGGTTGACAATAGTATTTTTGTATTGGTTGTTGATTTTGCGTAAAAAGAGGCGTATACTATAGGTATTAGAAGATAATGTGGTTACCTTGATTAGAAAGAAATTAGTAAAGTAAATAAAATTATTTTCTAATACATAAAGATATGAAGAAAACAATACTTGTAAGTAGCCTGCTTGTGTGGGCAATGCTTGGTACGGCGTCAGCCATGCCTGCAATGACCACTATCTTCTCAGAAGATTTTGGTAATGGAGGCACTGATAGCTCTATGGGTGCAGGGTGGTCTGATGGTGGAAATTTTGGCGCTGACGCAGAACGTCGTGCGTCAGGATCTGGAAACGACACTGCTAGTCCTAACGGTGGAAGATTCGCGGTGATGTTTGGTCCTTCTGGATGGATTTGTCGTTCTGTTAACGCGACAGGGTATTCTAATGTGCAGTTGAGCTATTATTGGCGAGGGGATGGTGACGCAAACAGTTCTTCTGATAATGCGTATGTAGAGATAAAACCTGCTTCTGGCAACTCTTGTTCAGATGGATCAGGATGGACATCACTCCAGAACCACGACATGCGTCTTGATTCATCATGGTGGACACAGTCTGCATTCACTAACGCAGGAATGAATAATACAACATTCCTTGTTCGTTTCCGCACATCAACTAGTCAGAATGATGAACACTTTCGTGTAGATGGTATCTTGGTGGAAGGAACAACAGCTTCGAATGTTGCGCCTGTTGCTCATGACATGTCTATCACAATTGACGAAGACGTTGCAACAACAACGGTTCTTGATGTGACCGATGCTAACAGTGATCCTCTTACTTACACTGTTGTGGCAGATCCTGCACATGGAACACTTTCTGGAACTGCTCCAAACCTTGTGTATACACCGAATGCTAACTACTTCGGTTCAGATTCATTTACTTTTAAAGGAAATGATGGAACATCAGACAGTAATACCGCAACAGTGACAATCACTATTGCTTCAGTGAATGATGCCCCAGTGATTACCTTTATTGGTTCTGGTCATTTTCTTACAACGCTTAATTATGCAACATCTGCTATTCCTCTAGGTGCAACTGCATCTGACGTGGAAGATGGAGATTTGACTGCCCTTATTGTGAGAACAGGTGAACCTGTTACGTCACCTCTTGGAATTCACACTATCAACTATTCTGTGACAGATTCTCAACACGCAACAACATCAGTTGATCGTATTATTGAAGTGCTTGGTGTGCTCGGTGGTTCAGGAGGAACAGATGGAACTCCTGGATGTAAAGATCCTAAAGCTTCTAACTACAACCCTTCAGCTGTGTATGAGGGTACATGTACCTATGCACCAGCAGGAGAAGTGTTAGGTGCTTCGACATCAACCATTTCTGGAGATACTGCAGGGTCTACAACTACCCCTGTTGTTGTGACTGCGCAGACAGAACCAGTATTTTGTTCAAGTCCATTCCTTAACTTAGGCAGGAACGCTCTTGGTTTTGGAAGGAAAAATGATAGCTCCCTCGTTAAGGCTATACAAGAGTATCTAAACAAGGAGCTCAGACTTTCTATTCCTGTCACTGGTTACTTTGGACCTAAGACAGTATCTGCGGTTCGTCAGTATCAAGATATGTACAAGGATGAGATTCTTTCACCTTGGAGTGTTTCTACTCCAACAGGAATTGTGTATATCACAACATTGCGACATATTAACAAGAAGCTTTGCCCTGGAAACACTTTTGACATAAAGCCAGAAGAATTGGTTCCTGCAAATCAGTAATAGATACTGTGCGCAACAAAAAAACACCCAAGGCGGGTGTTTTTTGTTTGTCGTGTGGAGATGGAGTATACTAGAAAGATAGTATCTATGAAGATTTCAAAAGTCCTCAAACACATCTTTGTTCCACACGAGCATAATGAGTATAGACCACACTTCTTTCGTGAGGCGTCAGTGATCAGCATCCTTATTGTTGGGGTGTTCATGCTCGGACTTTCTGCAGGAAGCTCTTTTTTTATACGAAGAACAGTTCTCGGGGTGAATATAGCAACATCTGTGTTAGTGGACCTTACCAATGAGAACAGAGCCGAGTATAACCAACCTCTTCTTACTCGTAACGCGACCCTTGATGCTGCGGCAACACTGAAAGCAACTGACATGGTTACAGAGGGGTATTTTGCTCATGAGAGTCCAAAAGGGGTTACTCCGTGGCACTGGTTCAATGTGGTGGGGTATAAGTTTCTCTATGCAGGAGAGAACTTAGCGGTCAACTTCACAGAATCTCGTGATGTTGATCAGGCGTGGATGGATTCACCAACACATAGAGCGAATCTCCTCAATGTGAACTTCAGAGAAATCGGTATGGCGGTGATGGAAGGGGTGTATAAAGGCAATGATACTATTTTCGTTGTTCAAATGTTCGGAACTCCAGCGCTCGCAAAAGAAAGTAAACCTATGCCTTCTGCTCCACCAGAGGCAACAACTACTCCAAAAGGGGATATTGCTAACACCAAGGAGCAAGAAATATCTCCGGTTACACTAACAAAGACAGGAACTTCATCTTTGGCGGTTGTCACACAACAAACCTCACGTGAGGTTCTTGGGAAAGAAGCTTCTACAACAAATCTTGTACATAATGCTTCATCTACTGATAGCGAAAGTCTCGCGCTTTCAACGAAAAATGAAATCGTCCCTATCGTCTCAACAGAGAAGCTTGCTGTGGTGAAAACTGTCACAGGTGGAGAAATCGTTGCCCCACAACAACTTGTAGAAGCTGTTGACGCTCAGCCTAAGTCTCCAAAGACCACACTAACCGTCTACTCAACATGGTATGAAAGAGGGGTGTTCTTCGCTACTGAGTACATAGATGTGTTCTATCGAATACTTCTTGTGATTGTAGGGCTCGCGCTATGTATTATCTTCCTTGTTGAGTTCAAAAAGCAACATTATAAGCATATTCTCTACGGTTCTATACTTTTCTTTGCTGTATTGCTCCTTTTGTACATCAATGCTACGTTTTTATAATAAGATGATGGTTCCAGCGTAAGAGAAAAGCGTCCCCGAAGGGGACGCTTTTCTCTTACACTCACTATATATTTTGGTGGTAGATTAGTGCCACATACGTGTACCTTCTCTATCGTTCGCGAAGCGATGGTTCACGTCGCGATGA
>CAZCQX010000002.1:0-15858 GCA_964500955.1 uncultured Candidatus Saccharibacteria bacterium
GGCTTACTATCTGTTAGGTTTTTTGCCGAACCTGCGGCTTTACGGGTTGCCATAGCGTATACTTAAAAAATGTTTATTAGAAACCACAGTATACAAGATTATTTGAAAAATATCAATAGTTCGCTTTCTGTACTTGATTGTGTCACTGTTTCGGTGGTGTTTTTCATACTTCTTTTCGGAACGGTGGTTATATATAAGAAAAACCTTTCTGAGAAGAAAGACGGTGTCTACCATGAAGTAACAGATATCACCACCGCTTCTTCGTATTCTGCATCGCTTCCTTTTGGAAGCAGGAAGGGTGCGACGTATACCTTCTCATGGTGTTCCGGATCTTCGAGAATCTTGGAAAAGAATCGTGTGTATTTCCAATCAGAAGCAGAAGCGAAAGCGCTTGGTAGAAGACTTTCGAAATTGTGTAAATGATGAGGGTGTAGATGGTGGGCGGTTACGTATATCAATAAAGACACTTGAAGCTTCCTCTATCCACTTGGTGTTTTGTGAAGAGTTTATATACTAGAAGTATATGGCAAAAGAAACAAAGACACACAAAAAAGAAACCAAAAAACCAAAGAAGACTACTGCTAAGTAGTTCACCTAAGGTAAGGAGAGCACAAAAGAAAATGCCGTCGCGTTGCGACGGCATTTGTTTTGCTGTACCTCAGGATTGATTTTTTTGGTCAGGGTTTCGTACCCTTGTCCTCATTCCAAGGCTTCAGCACCCATTCGACGAACGCACCCCAGACCGCGAGGACGGTAGTGAGCCAGAATGAGGCGTTATGGAAAACTCCAAACAGCCACGGAGGGATGACTTGGTAGATGCCCATCATCATGTTCATCGTGATCAGGAGTCCACCGAATCCAGCACCACATGAGATGATCAGGTGCCCGAGACGGTCCACGTTCCACTTCGCGGTCAGCGACCAGAAGATGAAGATGGACAGAAAGAGTGCGACGGCGATCAAGGTCATGTGAACCAGGAACCCGATCTCGTTACCGTACGTCTTCGCGGTATACGTGATGACGGACGGCGCTCCGACGAAGAGCACCACGAGCATCACCGCCACTTCTCCTCGCTGGAGGAGGTTGAAGAGTTTTTTCATTCAGATTTCTCCTTCAGGTGAGTGGTGTGTATCTTCCACATCAGTGCGCACAGGAGTGTCGCACAGAAGAAAAAGAAGAAGGCGACGACGACGAGGATGTTTCCTCCAGTCGTCAGCTTAAAGATGTACGCCAGATGTCCTGACGCCATCAAAACAGTCAACGCAAACGCAACCAAGAGAAGCGTCAGCAGTGTCGAGCTGTTGTTTCGCTCCTTGATTTCTTTCTGGACACGGTGTCTCAGAAAAAGATAAGGGAATGAGCACAACAGAGTGAATACCGCAAACACCCGAAGGGTGGGGTGAAAGACCTGTTTCAGGAAGACAAGAGTCTCCTGAAGACCATTCAGCATCATCAGTGTTCCGCCGATGGCGAGACATCCAAGCGTCAGCTTGAGCGTCCAAAAGAAATTCGCTTCCCATTCTGCGCGGTTGCCGACTTGGTTTTCCATGATTGGTTCCTTTCTGTTGGGAGGTAAAAATACAAAGAGCTGTACTTTAATAATATAGCATAAAACATATAATTTGTCAATATGTACAGAATAGGGAAATATTGTAAAAAAAGACGCATTTGATGAGGTGAAATACAGATCTGTGACTACTAGAAAGTGAGAATCTAGAGTTTTGCAATATGGGACGGACTAAGAAGTAGACAGAACGCCACAGAGCGACACCGAAGGTGTCGCTCTGTAATGTTCTATTCTAGGTGTTCTTTGTTTACAGGTCCAAGACATGAATGTGATCATTCAGCTGGAGAAGTCTTCGAGGTCGAACTTCTTAATATACATTCTATGCTCTGTATTCTGTGGTATACTTCTAACCCTATGCATCTTACTCCTTCCATCAACAAAGCTATCAAGCTCGCGTGTCATCTCCATCGAAACCAAGTAAGGAAAGACGAATTCCATACTCCATATGTGAGTCATCTTTTCGCGGTGTCTGCCCTTCTTTCTTCTGTAACCTCTGATGAAGATATTATTATTGCTGGACTTATGCATGATTCTCTTGAGGATGTTCCTCAGTATACCTACGATAAGCTTGTTGCTGATTTCGGCACACGTGTTGCAGACATTGTGACTCATGTGACAGAGCCGTTAGATGCCAACAAGAGTGAAGATGAACAGCTTCCATGGCTTGAGCGCAAAGAAGCGTATCTAGCAGTACTTCGTAGTGGAGGAGTAGAGAGCGCTCTTGTTTCGTGTGCAGACAAAATTCACAACACTGAGAGTTTTTTGGACGATGTCGCACGAGAAGGTGAAGAGTTTCTCAGCCGTTTCGAATCAAGTATTCGCAATAAGGTGGAGTTTCACCAAAAGGTGCTTGATATTGTACGTGAGAAGTTAGGTGCTGAGCACGATCTCGTGAAGCGCCTTACTGTTCTCACTGACGCGTTCGCTCGATTGGCGTAGTGTAGATTTATTTTTTTCAATAGTAGTTCTTTATGGAAACATATCTTTCAATTGTCGTATCACTTTTTATTATCGAAGTTCTTCTTTCTGTTGATAATGCGTTGGTGAACGCAACACTCGCAGAAGCGCTCCCAGAAGAGAAAAGAAAAAAGGCACTACGCATTGGTATTTTGCTCGGTGCGGTGTTTCGCATTGTTGCGCTCTTCTTGGTGGCGGTTATTATTCAGAATGTTTGGCTTAAGGTACTCGGTGGACTTTATCTTGTGTACTTAGCAATCGCACATCTTGGAAAAGTGGTTACAGAAGAAGGAAAGGCGATAACTCCCAAGACAACATATCGAGGAGTTATTCTACAGATCGCACTTGCAGATATTGTGTTTAGTATCGATAATGTGATCTCTGCGGTAAGTTTTTCAGAAAATATTTATATTGTTATGCTTGGAGTTGGAATCGGTGTGGTGAGTATGCTTTTCATTACGCCGATTCTCTCTCGTCTTATTCACAAATATAAAGGGATGCCACAGGCTGCATATGCTATCGTCGGACTCGTCGGTACAGCACTTCTTGTGGAGACGTTCACACATATACACATCGGGGAGATTTGGAAGTTTTTAACAGTGCTTGCTATCGTACTCTTTACGGTATGGTATGAGCATAGTCGCTACGTGCGCACATTCAGCACTCCAGTGCTTAAATCTCTGCAGTATCTCATTGCGCTTCCGCTTGATATTCTGTATGCGGGTGTGCATGTCTCTAGATTGGTTTTTGGTAAAGTTTTTGGAATAAAGAAGATATAAAAAGTAGGAAAGAAAAAAGCGCGATCTTCGGCCGCGCTTCCGCTGTTCGCCATGGCTTCCTCGTTGGTTACGAAGAAGACGGTGACATGTTTCTGGTTTCCTTTTCCTGCTTGCGTCTTTCTTTTTCGCCGGGAGGAAGAGGGAAGGTGCACATGTAGTATTCGCTCATCACTATCGTGATCGGAGAACATGTTATGACGCAAATGAACATAGCCATAAATAAGGAGACGGGCAGATCGTTGTTGATAAAGAGGTTTTGAGTTTCTTTATCAAACAATTTCAACAATATTCCAAGAGTCCACGCAGTTGTGAAGATAAGCGCAAGGAACCTTGGAAGCGCTCTTGTTTTTATCTCTTTTGGAAGCTGTAGTTTTTCTTGGTGCTTCCTTAAGAATTCCCTAAGGTGATGCAGTGTTACATGTTGTGCATAGGAGATACCTCCAAGCGTCAACATGATAACGACGTTCATGGAAACGATTGATATCCCTGTGGTGACTATTGAGCACCAGAAGAAAAATCTCAAAACACTCAAGACAGTCTCACCGATTTCGCGGTGAGAAAGCGAGGTGAACAGTTCAAGCTGTCTCACACACCACCCCGCTACGCGGACCATCTTGTTATCAATAAACGAAAGAGGGTCTAGTATGGGTGGCATGATGGAACTCCAATGTAGGGTTGGTCTGTGTCAAAATCTACATTAACATTACAGGTAAGTCAAGTTGTCGTATACTTAGCTACATGAAACAAAAAGAAGGAATTATAGATTTTAATGAAGTGTTCAACAAGCGGTTCGCGTCTCTCAATAAAGCTCAAAAGGAAGCAGTAGCTACGATAGATGGACCTGTGATGGTGATAGCGGGTCCTGGGTCTGGGAAGACAGAACTCCTTTCGCTTCGTATCGGTAACATCTTACGTGAAGGTAGCGCGCGAGCGTCTAACATATTGTGTCTTACGTTTACCGAAACAGCTGCCAGAAATATGCGCGAACGTCTCGAGAAACTTATCGGACCGGATGCGTTTCGTGTGGGTATCTATACATTTCACTCTTTTTGTACAGATGTGATCGGGCGATATCCTGAATATTTTTTTGATCATATTACCTTTAAGCCGGCAAGTGATCTCACCCAAAGTGAGATACTTGAATCTATTTTTAAACGTCTCCCTCATAAACATGTCTTAGGTGCGTACCATAGCGAACGTGGGTATGCATATCTAAAGGAAGCACAAGCCCGCATAAAAGACATCAAGAAGGGAGGACTTACTCCAGCACGTTTCCGAGAGATAGTACAAGAGAATGAAGCATCGTATGGTGCCATCCATGAAGTGTTAAGGAAACATCTCCCTGAACGTGTTGGAAAAGACTCACTTAGCGCCTTTGGTCTTATGAAAGATGCAATGAGAAACATCGGGACACCTCTTGCACTTCTTTTGTCTGCGAGTATTGAGCTTGCTATCTCTCAGGCAGAAACAGAAGAAAAAAATACCCCACTTTCTGAATGGAAAAGTGCTTATACAGGAAAAGATGAAGAAGGTGCTCGAGTGCTCAAAGAGTTTCTTTCACTTCCTAAACTTTTCGCGCTTGCAGATGTATATGAGAAGTATCAAAAAGCTCTTTATGAGGGAGGGTTGTTTGATTACGAAGACATGATACTTCAGGTGGTGGTAGCGCTCGGTGCTCACGAGACATTGCGCACAGAACTTGAAGAGCAGTATCACTACATTATGGTTGACGAATTTCAAGACACCAACAATGCTCAACTCACTCTTGTGAAAGCGCTCTCTAGTAGCCCTGTACATGAGGGAAGGCCGAATGTGTGTGTGGTAGGAGATGATGATCAGGCAATTTATAAATTCCAAGGTGCGGAGATATCGAACATTCATTCTTTTCAGGAGCTCTATCATGATGTGCGAGTTATTGTGCTCACAGAGAACTATCGTTCAACCCAAGAGGTGCTCGACTTCGCTCGTGTGGTAGTGAAGCAGGGAGTGAACCGTCTAGAGAACACTTACAAAGAAATCAACAAAGAACTTGTTGCGAAGAATACTTCACTTAATAGTGGTGCCATCATCTCGTATTCCTTTCCTTCTATGGAGGAAGAGTATTCATACGTTGCACAAGAAATAAAGAAGCTTTTGGGTGATGGTGTGGAAGCGAAAGAGATTGCGGTAATAAGTCGTGAACACAAAGGTCTCACCTCACTCCTTCCGTATCTTGATAAGAAGCATGTTCCGTATACCTACACACGAAAGGAAAACGTCTTCGATGAAGTGCATGTGCGAGAGTTGATCACTATCTGTCGTTATCTCGGAGCTTCTCTTTCTGATGATAGAAAAGAATACCTGCTACCTGAAATACTTTCTTTTAGTTTCTGGGGGTTTGATCGTATTGTGATATGGCGTATTGGAGAACATGCAAAGCGCGAACATATATCGTGGATGGAGGCAATGCTTGCAAGCGATGACAAGAAGGTTCGTGATGTTGCAGAGTTCCTCACAGAACTTTCTGTGCTTGCAGAGACTTCGCCACTTGAGGTGATACTCGATACGTTGATTGGAAGTAGAGATATGCCTCTTACTTCTCCGGATGAAGAGGAAGATTTTCTTACCTATTCTACACTTACTCTCTCTACGGACTATACATCACCCTATAAGAAGTATTATTTCGGAGAAGAGATTTTGAAAGAAAGTCCAAGTAAGTATATTCATTTCTTATCATCACTTAGAGTGTTCATGACGGCGCTTCGTGAGTGGCGTCATGGCGAACTTTTAAAAGCGAACAATGTTGGGGATTTCGTCGATATGCATATTGCATATAACATACCACTCATTAACTCGACACCTTTTGCTCATAACGAGAACTCTGTAGAGCTTCTTACGTCACACGGTGCGAAAGGACTTGAGTTCGCGTATGTGTTCGTTATTTCGCTTAACGATAGTGTGTGGGCTGGACGCAAGATGGGGAACAAGATAAGTTTTCCTATTAACTTACCACTCACTCAAGCAGGAGATAACGAAGATGACTTCATACGACTTCTTTATGTAGCACTTACTCGTGCACGTCACACACTCTATCTTACTCACCATGAGAGTCTGCTTAGGTACTTGCAACACGCTGAACTTCCACGAGTGCCTATGTATGACGGTGAGACGGAACCCTTGTCTCTTATCTCTGGACTGTCGCCATATCATGCGCCACCGTTTGCTCATGATGAAGTAGCCCTTCTTAAAAAAGTAGTCGAAGGGTACACGCTGTCTCCTACTCACTTGAGTAACTTTTTGGACGTGACTAAGGGTGGCCCGATTACCTTTCTTGAGAACAACCTTCTTCGTTTCCCTCAAGCCAAAAGCACAAGCGGGGTGTACGGATCTGCTATCCATAAAGCACTCGAAGAAGCAGAGGTGTTCGCGGTGAAAGAGAAGAAGGTTCCTCAGCTTGAACTTCTCCTTGCGACCTTTGAGCGTGAGATGAAGTACGGCAGACTGCTCCCTCATGATGAAGAGAAACTTCTTGAGCGAGGAAGGAGTGTGCTCGCGCGGTTCTATGAATTACGAAAAGATACGTTCAATGGCTCGTCTCTTGTAGAAATTGATTTCAAACATGAAGGCGTGGTGATAGACGGAGCACATGTAACAGGGAAGATAGATACCATGAAAGAAGTCGAAGACAAGGTGTACCATGTGACCGATCTTAAAACAGGAAAAGGTTTCTCATCGTTTGAGGAAGAAAAGCTCACTGAGTATGATGAAATAAAGTTACATCACTATCGTCACCAACTTCTCTTCTACAAACTACTTATTGAAAACGGGCGAAGGTATCAAGGTTCGAAGGTGGTATCTGGGTCACTTCTTTTCGTGGAAGAAGAGGTTGATGGTGCAATACAGGAGTTAGTGCTTTCCTTCGACTCTCCTCAAGAAGAAGAAAGACTTAAAGAGTTGATGAGGATTGTATATGAAAAGATAGTGACACTTAATTTCCCAGACATCTCTCAGTACGAAAAAAATCGTAAAGGCATCGAAGCATTCGAAGATGACCTTCTCGCAGGAAGGGTATAAACTAATCTAAAGAAAAAACCCGCGCACAGGTGCGCGGGTTTTGCGTGGGGTCTCTACACCACAATCAAACATTAGAAGAGCTTACGGAAGAGTTCTTGATGCTCAGCTTTGATACAGAGCGCCAAGATTGCACCGTCGATATCGGTCTGGACGTACGACTTGCTAGAGGCTTTCATGATTTTGATTCTCTGGTCAGAGAGGTCATCATCAGGTGGCGTTGCAATGCCGAGAACCTTCGGTTTCTCATCCTTGTCGAGGAGAAAAAAGACATACCTTTCCCTCCAAAAGCCTTTGACCGCTGTTTTCACAGGGTCTACCGTGTGACCGGGTACAATGACCCGAAAAGGAAGCACAAGGTGCGCAATGTCTCCCTCGATAACCTCCTCATCCTTTATGACAGCGAAGTGTTCGAAGTCACCCTTCTGTTTGCTTCCGTCGATAAGCGCTTGGGCAGTTGCTCCATGCTCCAGAAAAAGTGCGCCTTTTTTCGACACTCCAACGAACGTGAAGGGGCGACTTTTTTTCCAAGGTATATTCCCCTGACAGGTGAAGAGGGGTGGGATTTCGGTCCGCACCTCATCCCGATTTTTTCTCATTCTAAATATCCTCCAAAAAATATAAAAAACTCCTAACTATTATTCTACAACTTATTTATTTTTTGTCTAGTTTTTAGAAATGATGATGTATACTATGGAGTAACTATGGCACAACCAGACAAATATTCTGCAACATGGGTATCGCACTCTTCTATGGGTGACTTTATTAAATGTCCTCGATTATATTATCTTCATAATGTGTACAAAGATCCGAACACTGGTCGCAAGATGACACTCGTGACACCGTATATGTCACTTGGTATCGCGGTGCACAACGTGGTGGAAGGTCTCGGAGACTATCCTTCAGAAGAGCGAATGAACCGAGATCTCCTTCTCACCTTTGAAGAAGAGTGGGGAAAAGTAAGAGGAAAGAAAGGTGGTTTTTCTTCTGAAGAACAAGAACACATCTTTAAAGAGCGAGGCATTAAGATGATCGAGACTGTTATCAACAACCCAAGATTCCTCACCAGTAAGCGCATCAAGCTTCCTCGTAACGAAATGCCGTGTAACTTCTATCTTTCAGAGGAAGATAACATTATTCTAAACGGTCTCGTTGATTGGATTGAATACCTGCCTGATGACACGCTTCATATTATTGATTTCAAAACTGGAAAACATGAAGAGAAAGAGTCGTCGCTTCAGCTTCCTATCTACTTACTTCTTTGTAACGCGCTTCAGAAACGAAAAGTTTCAAAAGCAGGGTACTGGTATCTCGAGAATGATTCGTTCGTGTCGAAGGAGCTTCCTTCTATAGACGATGCGTATACTCGTGTCTATGAGGTTGCACTTCAGGTGAAGAAGGCACGTGATGCGAAGAACTTCGCTTGTAGAGAAGGAGAGAGTGGGTGCACATCATGCAGAGTGTACGAAAATATTCTTAAGTTTAAAAAAGGAGAAAAAGTTCCAATTGAGTATGTTGGTGTTGGTGGTTTCAATCAAGATGTGTACATGGAGGTTAAGAAAGATGAAGAAGAACCACTGTAGCCCACCTGATTGGTTAGGTGTATACTACTAAACATATGACAACATTAGGAAAAATCATTATAGGTGTCGTGCTTATTGGTGGTCTCGGTCTCGGAGGGTATATGGTGACTTCTTTTATGAAAGAGGATGTCTCAGTGATGGAACGTGAACAACAGGCGCAAGTGAACTCTGTACCACAGAATGGTATGAGTGAGAGTGCTACTACCACAGAGACAGAAAAGACGAGTGTGGTTACCGATAAGGATATGTCTTTCGTTGATTTTGTAAAGAAAAGCGGTTCATATATTTGTAATGTTACCCAGAATGTGTCTGGGGTGGCAACCAAAGGAGAAGTTTATATTTCTGACGGTAACATACGGGGAGATTTTACAACACAAGCACAAGGAATGACTATTTCTGCACACATGATTATGAAAGAAGGGTATACCTATACTTGGAATGATATGATGCCGACCTCTGGATTTAAAGTAAAAGTCACCGAAGGTGGAAAGGGAACCTCTACCACGAAAACCCAAGGAACATATTCATGGAACCAAGCGTCAGTAGGTGAATACTCTTGTGAAGCAGGAAGTGTGACCGCTTCTAAGTTTGAGGTACCTTCTACAGTAACATTTACGACGATTACTCCGTAAAGATTTCGTTTTGTGGTATAAAAAGAAAAAAAGCGACCCACGTGTGTGAGTCGCTTTTGTTATGTAAGCGGTAGACCCTTCACATAACATCGTTCGCATGACTTGCGAGGCGTGATCGTTCACCTTTCGGTAGAATGATGTGACCACCATAAGACCATTCATGGAAACATTTCACGATATACGACAGCCCTGACGACCCTTCGGTTAAGTAGGGTGTATCGATCTGCGCAAGGTTACCCATGCACACAATCTTTGTACCAGGACCTGCTCTTGTGATGAGAGTTTTCGCCTGCTTTTGGGTCAGGTTCTGTACTTCATCTACGATGAGATATTTCCTAAGGAATGTTCTGCCACGCATGAACCCGATAGATTTTATTTTAATGTGCTCCATGAGTTCTTTTCTTTTTTCGCTTAAGTCATTCACATGACTTTCTTGCATATCAGAAAGGCTAACCTTATGTCCTCCTGCAAGTCGATTTTTTTGATGCTGTCTGTGGAACACTGAACTAAGAACATCAATATTATCGTCGAGCGCCCCCATCCATGGCCCCATCTTGTCTTCTTCGTTGCCTGGCAAGAATCCGATTTCGTCCCCAATCGGTACTGTTGCTCTTGTGACAACTATCTCACTGTAGCGTTTCTTGTCGATGACTTGGTCAAGACCAGCTGCAAGCGCGAGAAGTGTCTTCCCTGATCCAGCGATACCAACCAAGACCACAAGGTCAACGTCTTCATCCATTAGAAGGTTCAGTGCAAAGTTCTGTTCCCGATTCCGTGCATGGATGCCGGCCACTGATTTGTGTCCTTGAGAGTAGTCATCAACCCTGCGAACGGTAAGTGCCTTGTCAGATTTTTCTACAACACGTGCAGAGAAGTCTCCTTTAGTGCTGTAGATGAATTCATTAGGGTGATATCTTTTGACAAGGGGTCCTGTTACAGAGTACATACTGGCACCTGCGCCGACCTTCTCGTTAATGAATCCATCAGACCATACTTTTGGAGGTAGTTCGTAACTTCCTGCTGGCAGGAACTCAGAATCCTCTATCACCATGTCGTTATGGTAATCCTCGGAAAGGATACCCATCGTGAGCGCGGTGATACGCATGTTCGCATCTTTCGAAACAAGGATGACCTCATGAGTATCCCTATATTTTTCCATAAGACTGAGAACAGTATAGAGAATGATGTCATCAGGCTTGGTTGCTTGCGGGGGTGTGTTGAGTGGTTCAATGGTTTGCAATATCAGGTGACCTGTTGCTTTATTTCCGGACGCTTGGCGTAAGCTGACTCCTCCTGGAGGGAGAACTCTCACATTGTGAAGGATCTTTTCTAATAACGTGCGTGTAGTTTCGCGCACGTTACGATTGATCTCATCTTGCCCTTTTTTGTGCTTGTCGAGTTCTTGCACCACCATCCTTGCGAGGAAGATGTCATGCTCTTCGAAATGAAACACACACAAAGGGTCATGCATGAAGATATTCGTGTCGAGCACGTAGAGACGCTTCTTCCCGGGAGTCTTTTTCACTTTCTTGGAAGTGAGAGGTGTCTTTTTCTGGGAAGAGGGAATCGCTACGGGGTGTGTCTGCTTGTGTACAGCAGGAACTCTGTTACTGTTGCGCGGTGGTTGATGATTTGGCGGTTTACGACGCGGTGTCATGTCTAGCTCCTAAAAAAGTGTATGAAAACGTACAATCCGAGCTCTATACTAGTCTTTTTTTAGAATTGTGCAACATGGATTTTTTATAAAATACACAAATTACAATAAATATGCTATACTGTCTAGTATTATGTCAGAAAAAGTATATCTCTACGGCAGAAACCCTCTAGAAGAAGCTATCACCGCATCGAAGCGCGA
Organism: uncultured Candidatus Saccharibacteria bacterium; assembly: GCA_964500955.1. Taxonomy (GTDB): domain Bacteria; phylum Patescibacteriota; class Minisyncoccia; order Phycocordibacterales; family UBA5272; genus UBA11704. Next base: position 11,424 of record CAZCQX010000002.1, read on the forward strand.
CGGGGTCTCTTTTCTTGAAAAAGTGTTCCTTACCAAACAAGCAGAAGAAGACTCTCGCGTTATAAGCCTCATTCATAGTAACAAGATTCCTTACAGTGTGGTGACTTCTCAAGAAATTGAAAGCATGGTAGGTAGAGGAGCTGTACACCAAGGTGTGTGTGCTTCCATTACTACCAGTGCACTCTATAGAGATCTGCGAGAGGTCGCTTCCACGACAGGAGAGAAGCACCCATGTCTTGTGCTTCTCGATGAGTTGGAAGATCCTCACAATGTTGGAGCGATTATTCGTTCTTCTGTTGCGTTCGGAGCGACTGCGATACTTATGCCAGAACATGGACAAGTGGGGGTCACGAGTACGGTGGTGAAGACTTCAGCCGGTGCCATCTTCTCTATTCCTATTGTAAAGATTGGGAATATCAATACCACGCTCATAACTCTGAAAGAAAAAGGATTCTGGATTTACGGTCTTACAGGGGAAGGCAAAACATCACTTCATGACGCGGTGTTTGATGCTCCGACGGTTGTTGTAGTTGGAAGTGAAGGAAGAGGTATACGAGAAAAGACACTCGATCTCTGTGATTTCTCTCTGTCTATTCCTATTAGTGATGCATGTGAATCACTTAACGCTTCAAACGCAGTTGCGGTCACTCTCTACGAATGGAGTAAGCAGAATAAGTAAGTATAAAAAAACCGACCACGTTGTGGTCGGTTTTTGTCATAGGAAGGGGATGATTCCTTTGTGTGTGGAAAGAATTTTGTCACATTTACCTATTAGTATTTGATAGAACTCTGGTTCAGACATAAGGTCTTTTTGGTAACAACATCTCCCATCTTTTTCTATTGAGACATAGGCACCATTTGAAAGTCTAAGTACAAGACCTTTTTCTTCTTGTTCTTGGCTTGATATAAAGCGTCGGGCCTCTTGTATCTTGAGACATAAAGGTGCATCTTTGAATAAAATTGTCACAGGAAGATCTAACAGGTCACTGTGATGTGTGATAGAAAGATGAGCCATGAGACGGTTCAGAAATGGGACGCTGAAAGGAACAGCTGTAGAGGACATGAAATTCTCCTTGGAAGTTTAGGATAAACTACCATTTTTAATGAGATATGTAAATATAACAACTTTCTACGGACATGGTAGAATACACCCATGATAGAACGATTCCTCAAGAGCTTTTCGAATGATATTGGTATCGACTTAGGTACTGCTAACACACTCGTATATCTTCGTGGTCGTGGAATTGTTATTAACGAGCCTTCTGTTGTTGCTCTCAACTCGAAGACTAATCGTGTAGTGGCTGTTGGCATAGAAGCGAAGAACATGATGGGGAGAACTCCGCACCATATCAAGATAGTACGTCCACTTGTTGATGGAGTTATTTCTGATTATGAGGTAACAGAAGAGATGTTGAGTTATCTCATCAACAAGGCCAACGATATAGATAAAAAAATTTTTAGACCTACAGTAGTGGTGGGGATTCCTGTTGGAGTAACGAATGTGGAAATGCGTGCAGTATATGATGCAGCGAAGTCTGCGGGGGCAAGTAAAGTGTATATCGTTGAGGAGCCTATGGCAGCTGCCATTGGAGTACATATGCCCGTGCATGAACCTATCGGAAATATGATCGTTGATATCGGTGGGGGAACCACCGACATTGCGGTGATTGCTCTTTCTGGAGTGGTGCGTGCCAAGAGTCTTAAGATAGCAGGAGACAAGATGACACAAGATATCATCTCGTACATGCGTGATGAGTTCAAAATGTTGATTGGAGAAAAGACCGGAGAACACATTAAGATGACGCTTGGTTCTGCGCTCCCAGATGCAGAAGCTACAGAGATGAGTGTAAAAGGTCGCGATTTGGTCACGGGTCTTCCTCGAGAGGCTGTCATTACGGATGTAGATATTCGTGAGGCGATGTATGGTTCAGTCTCACAGCTCGTTGATGCGATTAGGGAAGTGCTTGAAACAACCCCTCCTGAAGTGCTCGCAGATATTATGCAGAAAGGTATGACTCTAGCAGGAGGTGGAGCACTCATTAAGAATCTCCCACAACTTATCGAAATGCAACTCAAGGTTCCTGTTGGTGTTGCTGATGACCCATTAACAGCGGTAGCGAGAGGAACAGGGGTTATACTAGAAGACATCGATCTCTATAAAGATGTATTAGTAGAAAACACTGATGAAATATCGTTCCGTTAAATATTCACAACCTTCCATAAAACGACGAATCTTTTTTTTCGTCTTTGTAGTTCTTGTTATCTTTTTTTGGCCAAGTATTAAGAAAGGAGTGTATACGGTGTTTGAACCAGTAACAGTAAGATTCTTCGAAGTGGGTGGGAATGTTATTGGGGTTCCTCACTTCATACAAACATTTTTCTCGAGTCATCTCCAAAGAGAACAAACAATTAAGGACTTAGAACAGCGTGTTGAGTTGTTGGAAAATGAAAACCAGCTGTACGCATCGAGGGTACGAGAGCTTACTCCTCTTACAGAAGTGCAGGCGACTTCCACTAAAGGTGAGCATTTTTTGGCTACTATTACGATGTCATCACTTGCGCAGGATTATACACGACTCTATGCTACGGTTATTTTTAATAAAGGTTTTAGAGATGATGTTGAGGTGGGGGACACAGTGTTTTTGCGTGGAAGGGTCGCGGTCTGTTCTGTTACGGAAGTGTATGCTAGATCTTCAGTGTGTTCACTTTTCACTGCGTATGGAAAAACAACAGAAGGAGTGACTGCATCATCGTCTGTTGTGCTTACCTTACTTGGTCGTGGTGGTCACTATATTGCATCGGTTCCAAGAGATACTCCTGTTGCGGTGGGCGAGCAAGTCTTCTTGCGAGATGATCAGAGTTTTGCTTTAGGAAATGTTGTAGACGTTATTCATAACAATCAGGACACAGCGTGGCATGTGTTTGTAAAATCAGACTATAATCCAGTAAGTTCATCACTGTTTTATATTCAAAAGAGTACTCATTAACACAGTATATGTTCAGTATAAAAGCAGTCGTATATTCTCTTGGCATCGCAGGAGCTTTCGTGTGTGACAGTATTTTTTCTGTCTCTAGGTTCCCTGTCATCTTCATGGTGGTGTGTGGTATAGTGGTTATGTATGAATTTGTTTCACCTTTTATCTACTCGTCGCGCTAGAAAAGCAGCTTCCCATGAAATAGACCCTGAGGATGTTTTTTTGGATTCACAAAATCTTTCGCAGTTTGACGTGGATCAGATGGAAGGTCATCTTGAGCGCCCTCTAGGGAAGCATGTATTCTACGGAGCTCTTCTTATTAGTATTTTGTTCGTAGCTGGTTTTTCTTACCGTCTTTTTTCTATGCAGATTGTGAATGGTGATGTGTATAGAGAAAAAGCAGAGAATAATCATTTAAAGAAGATTCCACTTTTTGCATTGCGTGGCACTATTGCTGATAGAAATGGCGAACTCCTTGCATGGAACAGTACCGTATATGGTTCCTCAACCGAAGAGTTAGTAAGATCTGACGATATACCGAAAAGAATCTACACCTCATCGAAAGGGTTCTCTCATTTGCTTGGGTATGTGAGTTATCCTAAACGTGATCAGAGTGGTGTCTTTTGGCAAGATGAATATCTTGGGAAAGACGGTGTGGAGAAACAGTACCAAAACGAACTCGCGGGCGTGCGTGGGGAAAGGATTGTGGAGGTAACAGCGCATCAAGATATAGAAGCTGAGAACGTAATCGTCTACCCGACACACGGAGAGAATCTTGTACTCACTATAGACAAAGGTGTTCAGGAGAAACTCTATGAGGGTATTGCTGATCTAGCAGGTAGAGCAGGTTTTATTGCTGGAGCTGGAATCATTATGGATGTTCATAACGGGGAGATTCTCGCGATAACAAGTTACCCAGAGTACGATAATAATCTCATTACCAATGCTCTCTCGAAAGAAGAAAAGAAAGAAGTGGGGGAACAACTCGTCGACAAACGTCAGCGATTTCTCGATAGAGCGGTGAGTGGATTGTTCACTCCCGGATCTACGGTTAAACCTTTTTTTGCATACGCTGCACTTGCTGAGGATGTCATAGATGAGTACAAGAGTATCTATAGTTCTGGTAAGTTGGTCATAAAAAATAAATATGGCGGACAAGATACTGTTTTTAAAGATTGGAAAGCGCATAGGTATGTGAATATGCGTGAAGCAATAGCAGAATCTTCAGATGAATACTTTTATCAGATTGGAGGTGGATATCAAGATCAGAAGGGGTTAGGTATTCTTAGATTAGGAGAGTATTCTCGACTCTTTGGTTTTGGTACCACAACAGGTATTGATCTTCCAGATGAAGAGTATGGCACTATTCCATCACCTTAGTGGAAGAAAGTGTTCGACGAAGATTGGTTGTTTGGTAATACTTACCACTCTTCTATTGGTCTATATTGGTTTCAGCTTAT
>CAZCQX010000003.1:0-15384 GCA_964500955.1 uncultured Candidatus Saccharibacteria bacterium
TTCACGACTTCGGGGGGCGTTCCTAAATATTACTACCTCGTTTGCTACTAAACTGTCACACTTTCATGTATTGCTCATTTCCGTATTGCTACTTTAACTTGCTTTACACTTCCATGTGATTAGTTCCGTTCAACTTGCATGCCTTATCCACACCGCCAGCGTTCATCCTGAGCTAGGATCAAACTCTATTTAATAGAGTGTGACAAAAGAAAAAACAAAATGCACTTGTGTAATGTATTTGTCTGGTCACTCAAACACGTTAGGTGTTTGATACAGACTATTCTGTTGTCAAAGTGACTACCATAACCACTTACTGTTATCAGTAAGAAGTAACGCCTATTCTATACGAAAGAAAAAGGAAAGTCAAGCATATTCTCAACAGTGGGCGACTTTTAGCATTCTCAATCAAATACTCAGCAGAAAAAGGCGTATGAGACAGCGAAAGATAGTCTATACATAGGATGTTTTTCTGCTATACTTTGGTATACGTTATGCAAGAGATTAACCCCATACCAATTATCGCTATTGATGGGACCTCCTCTTCAGGAAAGGGTACGATTGCAAGCCTCCTTGCGAAAAAACTCAACTTTCACTACCTCAACTCCGGAGCGCTCTACCGACTCTCAGCACACCTTGCGGTGGTGGGGAACATTGATATTACAAACAAAGAACCGTCGAACATGGACGCAATTGTTGCGCTCCTTATACAAGAGAAGGACTTCATCTCATTTTCTGGAAAAGAAGTACACCACAGAGGCCAAGATATTTGGCCTCTTTTAGCGTCTCAAGAAATGGGGAACATGGCTGCAATCATCGCTCCTTACCCACCACTGCGTGAAGCAATTCATCATTTTCAAAGGACGAAAATCATGAACCCTGGCCTTGTGGCAGAAGGAAGAGACATGACCACGGTCGTATTCACTGATGCACGTGTAAAAATCTATCTTGACGCCTCCGTCGAAGCGCGAGCAAGGCGTCGTCTGCGAGATGAAGAACGTAGAAATTCTGGAAAAACCTATGAGATGCTCTGTCAGGAACTCAAAGAGCGAGATGATAAAGACAAAACGCGACCCGTAGGAGCACTTCGACTATCAGATGATGCGTTCTATATCGACACGAGCATGATGACTATAGAAGAAGTATTACAAGAATGTCTCTCTTGGTGCAAAGAACGAGGACTTGCTCAGTAACAATGCGACCATATACAGACGCGTACCTAAGGATTGCTAGTTGGTGGATTCGACCGCGTCTTTCTCTCTTGTGTCTTTGGTTGAACATTCAAGAAAACTTTGAAAAGCATCTGGGTACTCTACGAAAAATTTCGCAATATTTTCTGCGCGATTTTCTGTAATCCTTTTTGGATCAAGAGGAGGGAGATCGTCATCTTCTCCTTCAAAACTTTCCTGAGAATCAAGCGATGTCCTTGGAAAAGTGATTCCGCCCGCCAAAAGCTTTTTATACCAAGACTCTCGGTTATCACCGAAAAAGTCAGTAACATTGTCCTTGTTATCTACAATAAAATCTGGAGTTATTTGAAACTTTTCTCCTTCAAACCCTTGTTGTGTCATATGTTCTAGCATAATGTGGTGATTGAGTGTTATATAAATAGTCTGATTACTTCCCCTTTTCAAACATCTTCACTGTAAGTGAAAGTAGTATTGTGAAAGAAAACATAACCGCCGACATGAATGGAAATGTGATGAACCCATACTCAATAAATGTTGGCTTCGCACAATCAACTGTTGAAGCAATCGCAGGGCACGGAATAAGCTCAGAGTACCCCATCTGGAGATAGTGCTGGTAGAGCGCGATTACAAGACCGACACCAGAGAAAAGTAGAATGTAGTCGAAGATTTTTTTATCATTTTTGTACCATGCCATACCGAAAAGAAACATCATCCCGTACACGAAGATGCGCTGGAACCAACAGAGCCCACAAGGAAGTATTCCGAGATAATCTGAGTAGGTAAGGGAGAGTAGAGTTGAAGAAAAAGTCACAAGAAATCCTATAGGAAGCGCATACCTAGCGATAGGTCGATAGTATGCTCTGTACTTAGAAAGAATACGGAGACGAAGGAGAAGCAGGTCAGCCCCCCAGAAGAGCAGAATGAGGAGTCCTGCGAACGTAGCCAAACTTAGTTGTGTGTTTAAAAAGATGAACAATGCTTCTTTTTCTGGTGTAAGTATCATATGAAATAAGTATACCAAATATGTGTGTAAGGGATAAGAGTGCAACGTAAGAACGATACTCATGAGAAAGGACGGCACCCTTTGGGTGCCGTCCTTTCCATATACCACATATCTAGCGAGCACACGTTCGTGTACCTGCACACTTTATTCTATTACTTCTTCCCTTTCTTTCCTTCAGTTTGAAGATAGGTAAGAAGTGGACTTGCAACAAAGATTGATGAATACGTACCGACAATAAGACCAACAAGAAGTGTAAGTGAGAAGAATTTCGTCGACTCTGGACCGAAGAAATAGAGTGCAATAAGTGAAAGCACAGTGGTAAGTGAAGTGTTCACAGAACGCACCATTGTCTGCTTGAGACTTGCACCGATGATTTCTTCGAACTCGCCTTTCATCACCTTGAGATTCTCACGGATTCTATCGAATACCACGATTTTGTCAGAAATGGTTACCGCCATCACCGTAAGAAGAGCAACCACAAAGAGTGTGTCTATCTCCGCACCATACATGTGTGACAAATATGCGTACACCCCTGTTGGGATAATGATGTCATGTACGATGGTCACCATCGCAGCTACACCATACTTCCATGAAGCGACTGGGCGTGACACTTCACGAAATGCGAATGCAATGAAACCAAGTATTGCAAGAACCACTACAGTGATAGCGATAGATGCCTTCTTGGTCATCTCTTTCCCAAGACTCGGACCAACTGTAGTGACTTGAGTTTCAATGTAAGGATATGATGCTTTCTTTACAAAAGTATCGATAACCACCCGAGTCTCTTCGTAAGATTTTTGAGAAATAAACTTGTACGCACCATTTTGGAGAGGGTATGCCTTGACTCCTTCTTTTTCAAAATCAGCACCAACTATCGTAGGAACAGTTTGCACAAAAGTAAGTTCCACCACAGTACCACCGGTGAAATCTATTCCCTTTTTGATACCGAAACGATACACAGAGAAGAGACTTGCGAGCACAAGGAGTACCGCGAGACCGATAAAGATGAGTTTGTTTTTAACTATGAACATATAAGTACAGTAAGTTAGTTATTCGTAATTGGGTTTAGTTCACAAAACCAGAACCGAAGAGGAATCGACCGATTTTCCCAAGTGTTTTCGGAGCAACCGCACGAAGAAGTGAGCGGGTAACGATTTGAGCAGAAAAGAGTGACACCACAGCTCCTAGGAAGAAGGTGAAGGCGAATCCTTTCACCACAGAGGTGCCAAGCCAGAAGAGGATGATAGAGACGATAATCGCTGCAATGTGTGAGTCACGAATAGATGTCCACGCACGCACGAACCCTGCCTCCATTGCATCTTTTAGACTCTTACCACTACGGAGTTCTTCCTTCATGCGTTCGAAGGTAAGCACGTTAGCATCCACTGCGAGTCCGATAGAGATAATGAATCCCGCAAGACCTGCTGCGGTAAGAGTAACAGGGATAAGCTTAAAGAGTGAGAGCATGATAGACACGTAAGAGACGAGTGCAACTGACGCTACAAGTCCAGGTACTCTATACCAAAAGATCATGAAGAGTACCACGAGTGCGAAGCCGTAGAGTGAAGCATTCTTCCCTGCGGTCACAGCTCTTTCTCCAAGGGTTGGCTCGACGACTGACTTACCAATAAGTGAGATTGGCACTGGAAGCGCTCCTGAGTTAAGGCGTCCTACGAGCTGGCGAGCTTCTTCTGTGGTAAAACTTCCCGAGATAACCGCCTTCCCTCCGGTAATTGCTTCGTTAACTACAGGAGAAGAAATTGGCATCCCGTCAAGAAAGATAGACACCTGCTTCCCAATGTTCGCACGAGTAATATCTTCGAAAAGCTTCGCTCCTTCATCGTTGAAGGTAAGCTCCACGAGAGGCTTGTTGGTAGTCTTATCGAAACCAAGATTCGCACGCTTGAGATAACTTCCTGTGAGAGGACTCACTTCGAAATTGTTCATGAAGTCAAACATTGTCGATGACGCGTTGAGCGCTTTCGCTCCTTTCTTTTCAGTACGGAAATCAAGTACTGGTGTTTCTCCAATAAGCTTCGCCGCCTGATTCACGTCAGCAACACCAGGAAGCTCAACAACAAGTCTCCATTCGTTAGCTAAACGACTAAACTGTGTGGTAACCGTAGGTTCACGAACACCGAAGAGGTTCACACGTCGCTCAATGACGTCACGAAGAGACTCAATGCTCTCATTTATATTAACCTCCCCAGGGAGACGCTCTGTATCTGCTTTATACGTAAGAGACGATCCACCTGCAAGGTCGAGTCCGAGAACGAAGCTCTCCCCTTTGTTCACCGAATGCCAAAGCCATCCAGAAATCGCAATAATTCCGATAAACACCCATACCCCTTTGATCTTTTCTTTCATAGTAGGGCTATTTTACCATAAAAAAGAACCTTCGCTAGTACGAAGAATGGAAGTAAAAGTTATGCTTTTGTTTCTTCAAAAAAATTTAAAAAGTAATCGACAACTTCCCTATTAACAAAAATCAACTTAAGTACGATAAGAAAATATACTTCGGCATGAAAGAAACGGGGTGTTGAAATAAAATAGGAAAGAAATATGTATAAAAGCATGATCGCATAATACCAGAGAGTATAGACTCCGACATTGCCATAAATCAAATGTAAAATTTCATAACTAACAAAAGAAAGAACAAGGCAGAGAATGACTGCGACCTCCTTCCCATACACATTAGGTATTGTTTTGACATTACCAACAATATCAGCATTAATATCTCTTATGTCCCACACAATTGAGTGTATGAGTATAGTTAATACATAGTTAGAACACAAGATAAGTATTATCAATAAAGGGAAGCCGGTAAAAAGATACAACCCCCACACCATGAGTAGTGTTTTTGGTAGGACATTAAATACCGGTTTTGTTATTAAATAGTTTTTTAGTGGATATTTAAAAATAGTTGGAGCGCTATAAATATAACCAAATATAACCATTGTGACAATAGGAAATAACAGGTATGTTTTTAAAAAATACAAATACATACCAACACCAAAAAGTAAAAATAACACAGTTCCCCAAATATAGATCACTCGTGGTGCTTTTTTCAATCCCTTGTCTGCAACTAAATCATATGAATAGTCTGTATAGCGATTAAAAAGATACGCAAACCCTGTCATAACAGCACAAAGAATGGAATATTCAACAATTTCAGAAGTGTCACCTATAGATCTTATAGAAAGGAACCAGCTATATGTCAAAAAGGAGGTGAAAATAATATGAATTCTTAGGTCGTTAACAACATCAAACACATCTCTTAGAAGTAAGAATATTTTTTGAAAGTGAGTATAGATCTTTGGTCTACTTAACATTAAGAATCTTTACAGGTGTTGTAAAATCAGAATCAGACCAACCATTAGCAAGGAGCCACTTCTTAAAATCTGACGATCTCTTAGCAAGAAGTACTACGCTTGTCTTTCCGTAAATATCAAAGTTGATATCTTGTGGAATTTTTATTGTTTCATTTTTTGCTTTTATTACCTTATTGATTAGGTTGGTGGAAGTTGCTTGATTTACAGATAAATGTTGCGCATATCTAAGGAATGGTTGAATCGCTTCCTGAACCTCAGGATCGGTAGTGGACGCGCTTAGCGCAAGAGTTGACGCATCCAAAAAAGAAGTGAAGGCATAAAGCTCTGGAACCTTGTTTGCCGAATACTCTACCGAGGCAGCAAAAACCTCTTTGGACGTCTTTGGGGAATTAAAAGGGACCTGTAGCAACTCAAGATACCTGAGAGTTGCGGCGTACTGATTCAGACCAACCAAAATATCACGTGCTGGAACGTCTTTATCTGTGAGTTCTCCGCTAAAAAAACGCAAAACTTCCTGCTTTGTCTTTTCTTGGTACAAAAGAGATTTATCAATGTCCCTCTGTACGTATTTCAACCTCTCTTCAACAACCGGGGTCATCGGAGTTTCTTTTGCAACTCTCTTCATAAAATAGGCAAGTTTGGCATATTGATTCGCTAGTGTACCCAAAGAGGCAATATCCGAATAACCGTGATTATCTAAAACCTCTATGAGGGCAAGCATTGCATACATACCACTATCAGAGTGGGTTGTGGGTAGTTCCTTATTTTTAATTCTTGTTGCTAATTCAGGATATATGTTCCCTGCCTCTTTAAGAAAAGACAGCTCGGGGTGTGTCTTTATATAATCGATTATTTCATAAATATTACCCCCATTATCAAAATATCTATGAGTAATAAAATAAGCACTTGACTTGGTATATTTATCGTTGACTCCGTTCTTCAAATCGTTTACAAAAGACTCCTGTAGAGCTTTAGGATTATTTTTAAGTAAACTTTCAGTATAGGCATCACTTGTCTTTTCTTCTCTCTCAGTTAACCTCCTTTTATTTCCTTCTAAAGTTCTATAAAGAACAAAAGAAAGTACTCCAACCATAAGAAGAGATACCGCCCCGACCAGTACCAATCTTTTCGTACCAGAAGTATCTTTTAAGGTGACATAAGTAGAAGCTTTTTCGATAACATCTGCCACCCCTTCTTCTGTATCAGGAATAGTTTTTGCTTCGTCGAGGGTGAACCACTTTACCCCATCAAACAAATCGCTTTTAACCAAAGCAAGAGGGGTGTGTTCTGTTTGTGTGAAGAAGAACTTCGTGCCGTGTTCCTCTTTTTTTTCTGTCTGAGTATTCAAAGCATTGAGATTTTCTGAAATCGAGAAATACCCTAATTCAACTTTTAGAGCCTCAGGAGATAAGTTTAAAGTTACGGAGCTGTTTACACTTTCAAGAAGACGTGACCTTTCTTCTGAAATATCACCAGTTGCTTCTTGTGGAAGAGTCCAACGGCCCTCTTTTTTGTGAAAAAGAGCAACGTAAACAGTAGTATTATCTACACTAAAAATAGCTAACCCTGCACTGTTTCCTTTTTGAAAATGTTCTTCTTGCATTAAAATTAAAACAAATAATTACTAGTCACCGTCTCCAGCATCAGAAGCCCCGCCAGAACCAGCACCACCGCCAGAACCAGCACCACCGCCAGAATCACTTGAAGCATCACCACAACACGCATCACCAGAACCATTCTGAAAATTATCACACTGAACACTAGTCCACGCACACCCGCAAGCTGAACAGGTTGGCATAATGTCTGCATATGCTGTACAAACCAGTGATGAAGTCTTTTTGAAATTATTAACCCTAATATAATCTCCAACAAAAGCAACAACTGTGGTTATTAGTACACCAAATAAGAAAATTGTTCTTTTTTTTGTTCCTTGAATCATACCAAGAAGTATACACCAAGAAGTACACCATTAAAGAAACCTGTCCACATGTGACGATGAACAACGCCATAACTTACTTAATATTTTTTAGATAAACATATGAGGTACAGTGTTGACTTCAGTATTTCTGTTGCCGTGTTTTAATTCAAAAAAATCATCAAGTCTATCACTGTCAAATGTCGCATAATTTTCAACAAGATAAAAAGGGAAAGCTTTTGGAATATATACCTGTGCAACGTAAAAACCAATTTCTTTTTGAATATTATTCTTAGGATAATAGACAGATGGATAATATTCTTCACCTTGTAACTTTAAAACTTTTAAGCAATGTGACAATTTTTCTGCATCAGAAGAAAAATAGCGTTCTTTATCCCTAGAAAGATCATTGTATGAAACCTGCTTTCCGGCAAGAAACCATCCGATTTCTTTTATCTTATTTTCACCCCTCCAATAACCCCTCCTTGAGTCTTTATCTAAAAAAACAGCTTCTGTTTTCTCAAACTGACCCTCTCTTGAAAAAAAAGTGTTTGATTCAATTGTTGTAACCATAAAAAAACCCAACATTTTAGTTATTTCTTCCAAAGCTTTTTCTATTGATTCTTTAAAACTCAGAGATGTTGACGCTGTGACTGTAACATAAGGAACTTCAGCTTTAGTGTTAAGAGCAACAATACACACCGTAGGGAAAGGAAGTGCTGTAATGTTTAAAATACTAACAATAAAACCTTTTTGATTAAATAATTTAACTTTTTGTTTTAAACCATCTGGCAAAGATTCTAAAATAATATTGTCTGGAACTGTCTTTGTTAACCAATGAACCAAAAAAGCATCTCTTTCTACCACCTCCATCAACCCTCGTAACACAGCACCTTCTTTACTAAAAAAACCAGCACATCCGCTAGAGGTAGCGCTTACCACGAGATCCTTATTCCCTTTTCTGTTTCCTAAAAACCAAGAAGTTATTGCTTTTGGAAAATAAACATCTTCTCTTGTAATTAAGTCAACCCCCTTAACCCACTCTATCTTTTTAATATTCTGATTAGAAAGAAGATTCCTGTTGATATCTTTCTGAACACCAGAAAGACGATGAAAACGTGGCGGGTAGAAACACTTACTGTGTTTACTTATATCTTCAAAAGAAGATATAGTAACGTCTCTGTTGGTATCAAAAAAACCAGATACAACCCTTTCAACAGTCTCCCCCACAGCCTTTGAGAGAGCTTCTTCTCTATCATCTGCAACACCCTCCCCTTTGATTATCTCACTTTGACCATTTATAAAAATATTTTTTCTGCAACAAAAGTAAAAATATCCCTCTATTGCTAAATCTTTCTCTTGAAAGTTATCTATCAATGTATTCTTCTGTAAAAATGAAATAAGAGCCTGATAAGGTGGGCTTACTTTGTGAGGATGCACAATATACAACATGTCAGAAAACCAAGAAAAACGTACAACGAATCGCAAAAAAGCAAGGTGTATTCTGTCTCCAATACCAAGTGGAAATTTCCACGTTGCTTGATTCTTTTTTGTAACGAAAGAATCCAAATATTCTCTCAACGGTAGATATCCTTCTCTATTAAAAAGTGGTAAGCGATTACTGTGTTGCATATTGGTACGCTAAAAACATAACACATACACAAGTCTCTCTTCCTGACTAGTAAGCCCTAGAACCTTCTCGACCTCAACATCATTAATACCCCCAAGAGGAATCCCTACTGTTTTTTTCTCAAAACCTGCAAGCAACATGTTTTGTGCAACATGTCCTGCTTCTAGAAGAATATAACGATACCCCCTACTTCCATATTTTTCTGTTGTCCTATGAAAAACTGAAGTTATACAGATAATGTAGCTTGTCTCTAAAAGAATAGAGGACGAGGACATCTTTGTAATACCATCTTGAGAAAATTCTCTATAAAAAACTGGCTCAAGCATGTGTGTTCTCACATTGTAATGATACACCCCAGAACTGAGATCTTTTGTTGCCTTAACCACAATAACATATATCTCAAGCGGATACCTTCCGCCAGCAGAAGGCACAGTTCTGTGTTCTTTTCTTGCAACATCTTTAGTTTGCAAACCATACCCGCATTGTAAAATATACGCAATAGCTTCGAAAGTAACTTGAGGGAAAGCGAGTTCTTCTTTTTTTGATGTTCTTTCGTTAAGAAATGATTCAAGGAGAACACCTTTCACGTGAGGAAGAGATATGCTCTTAAAATTAAGGTACTCCTTATAAAAGACCGTCTTCCAAGAAATAGGCCATAAATTCTTATCTTCTGGGACAACTACCGATCCTTTTTCGGTTCTGTCATTTGTTTCGTTGTGAAAAAATTTATAAAGAAAGGCGGTCATATAACTAAAACAACTCACTTATTGCTCTACCACCGTATACAACTCCCCGGTGTGGGTTGGAACATAGAGAATTCTTTTTCCTTCCTTGGTGTGTTCTATAGCAATACGGTTCACGATACGTTCTGTGAACTGAATACTGCTTACAAGTGTTCCAGTCTCAGCATTCAACTCATACAACCTGCCATCATTGCTTCCTATGAATACCCTTTCTCCATCAAGAAACGGACTCGCGAAAATCCTCCCTGCGGTTTCAAACACCCAACGTGTCTCTTTAGAACTGAGACTGAAGCAGTACACTCGCTTATCGAGAGACCCAATAATGACAGTATCTTTATAGAGAACAGGTGTCGAATAGAACCCAAATCGTGCTTCGAATGTATACATGGACGTTCCATCTTTCATAGAAAGAACGTAGACTCTCCCGTCCATACTCCCGAAAATAACCGCTCCGCGCTTGTCATCAAATATCGCACCATACTTCACCTCTCCCTCTGTTTTGTGTTTCCAAAGTATATCACCTGTCCTTGCGTTAAAAGCGTACATGTAGGTATCGTTACACCCGCACACAACAGAGTTAGTCTTCCTGTTATACGAAGGAGATGCGTGGGTCAACCCTTCCATGGTGTAATTCTTCCAGAGAGCTTTTCCAGAAGTAATATCAATAGCCACCACCCCTCCTCTCTTTTTGAAAAGACCAAACTCGAGGCCCACGAATACCACACCTTTGCGCTCATCAATACACGGAGAAGAGCCAATCCAATCTGCGTCCATAAACACCCATTTTCTCTCACCTGTGAATCTATCAAGACAATAAAGGTTCCCGTCATACGCCCCAAACATTACTACATCTTTATACACAACAGGTGTAGAGAAAATCCTCTTCCCAGCAGTACCAAATAGCACCTTGTAACGCCATACCACTTCCCTAGTGTGGGTGCTAACACAGAAAAAGTTTCCATCGTCAGCCCCCATATATATATAGTCATCTGCGATAACTGGGCCTGATTTTGGAACAACCATGTACAAGTTTGGCTTATTGGTCAAAGTAAGTTTAGAAATAGTAGTATATTTTTCAGCATACTCAGATTTGTGTTTTGAAGACTGTAAATTTTTAACAGGTAACACTTGACTGAAATCGTTGAGCTCGAAAATACTCGCCACCTGTATACCTTTATCGATAAGATCTTGATATGCCGACACATCTCTAAATCGTAGGCAGGTAAAGATGGCATTAACCTTATGACCTCTTTCCTCAAGAATAGCTATCTGTTTCCTCATTGTTCGACCGTTATTGATAAGATCATCCACGAGCACTATCGGCACACCTTCGCGGACATCTCCTTCTACAAGATTAGCAAGGTCCGACTTTTTTCGAGACTTGCGTATGTAAAAAGAAGACACATTTTTCGTACTCGGTGCGAACAGTGACACACCTGCGATGAGAGGTATGGCTCCTGTCTCCATGCCACCAATCTGAATATCAGCATACCCATCTCCTTGAAACGTCTCCCAAAAATGCTTTGAATATTCCTCAAGAAACACCTTCGAAAGTCCTTGGCTCTTAAAATCAAAAATAAAAGACATAGGAATTTCTTGCGAATTTCTAGAGACTTCTTGAATTTCTTCTGTCTTGTAAACATTTTCTTTGATGAGATTAAACAGGGTTTCTGAAGACATACTGAGGTGGTTAATATATTGAGTATATAGCTATTTTAGTGCTAAATCTAGTAACTTTCTATATAAAGAAACCATCGATGACATGGTAGATAGTGTAGTGGTATACTCTTAAAATATGCACAAAAAACTCTTCGAGTATGCCTCTTTAAAGGGTTACAGGAACAATATTCTTCTTATCACTTGTGTGGTGTTCTTAACACTAATTACATATGCATATCATTCACCTCTTTTCCTTCTCTATGTAGGAGAAAAAACATTTGGTGGCACTCCTCCGGTATTCTACAACATCTCTATTGCAGAAAAAGCCTACACAAGAGCGTCAGAATTAAAAATTAATGACAAGCCTACACCGTGGGCACACTACCAACTTGGACGTATTGCATTTATTAAAGGTGACCTACCTCTAGCTCTTACTTATTTTAAAAAGGAACTTGAATACTACCCCAACCACACAAAAGTCTACTATATGGAAGGTCTCACCTTTGGATATATGGGGAGGGAACGTGAGGGCATTAAAGCTTTTACTTGGTACACCCAAAACACCAATGACTCGTGGGCTTCCTTTAACGATCTTGCGTGGTTGCAGTTTCGTGTAGGAGACATAGAAGAAGCGCTTGAAACGATAGAACCTATAGCAAAAAATCAGCCCTACAATCCATGGGTCGCCAATACATATGCGGTACTTCTTATGAACACAGGAAGACACCAGGAAGCAAAAGCATCACTACAAAGAGGTTTAATAACCCTAGACACCATGACTGAAGAAGACTGGGGTATCGCATACCCAGGGAACGATCCACGTATCTACAACAAGGGTCTTACTTCTATGAGAGAATCCTTTGAGTCAAATCAGCAACTGGTGGATGAAAAACTTCGGACACAGGCACCCGCAACCCGTTAATAACTATCTCTGTGTATAAGACCATACTTTCCTTGAATAGTGAATGATATACTTAGCTGTACGATTTCATGCAAAAACTTTCAACCTTACACGTATTTACCAGAAAAAAATATAAAAAATATGTGCCCGCTTTTTTTATCTTGCTAATGCTTTCCTTTGGGGTGTTTTTTACACTACAACACAACGCAACCATTCATTCGAGCGAGCTTAATTTTAAAGAATACTCAATACTTGGGAAACAGGCAGGGTCTGTGATTCCTGCAAGTTGTGTAAGTGGGGTGCACTACACACATCCTTACGATATAAACATAGACTACTCAGTTGATTCTGGTTGTGTTCCTGTGTGTACTGCCAGTCAGATTCTTCAAACAACCCAAAATTATCGTTGTTTTTATTCTAGAGCAGCAGATGTTGCTAAGGCTTTCGCAACAGCCGATCCTACATATATAGATGCGCAGTATACATTTACCTCTTGGCAAGCAACATCTCCGAGTTGTCCACCGGGGACATATGCCGCAATTAGCGGTAGTAGTGTGACGTATTCTACTTCTGGCTCAGTCCAAACCAAAGACGTCTACTCTTGTGTTAATCCACCTTCCGTCAACCTCAACTTCCAATAACCTTTCTCCTGTTGTGACAAAGGTGCCACCTACACACCTCACCACACATCTAACAACAGAGTATCCACAGTCACCACTTCTACTGAGAACTCTTTCTGATAGATACTTGCTATACTTAGTAGTATCATGAAAATATTTCGCATCTTCTCTGTAACCATACTAACAATAGTGTTTTGTGTTTCCCTCTTTTTCGACAGACCTCTATTAGCCACAGCACAAAGTGAAGAACCAGCATCGCAACAACGAGCCTTCGTCGTCGCAACAGTGTCAGTGTTCGACGCGACACTCACTCCTGTACCAGAAAAACCAAACACCTATACCGTCTCCTTCTCTCTCTACAACTCAACAGGAGTGCAGTCTGACATTCTCTACGCTATCGCACTTAACAGTTCAAATGGTTCTGTCACCTACTGGAGGGGGTCTCAATCGATAAGTCTCGGTCAAGGAGAAAGAAAGCTTTTCGCGAAAGAAGTAACCATTCCTGACTACATGCTTGGGAGCACTGTGCAGTTCGTAGTGCTTGCAAAGACAAAATCAGACCTCCCTCTTGGAAACCACGCTTTTGAAAAAATCACCACCTCAGGCACACCGTCTGGGCTTCTTTTGGGAGACTGTTCTGTAACACCTCGCAACGCTACAACTTCCTACACACACAACCAAGGAGTCGATGTGCGTCCTCAGGAGACGATTCTCGCAACATGTCCGGTACAAAACTTTTCAAAAAAGACCATCACCTTACGCAGTGTTGACATAGAAGTGCGTCGACGCTCCGTCTTCGGAGACATCTTGGAACAAAAAACAATACCCCTAAAAGAGTCAATCACTCTTGATGCTAACAAGAAGAGTTCTTTCTCTTTCATCATCAATCCACTAGACACCCCACAGGCATATCATGTTCTTGTGTCCCCTGCGAGCACTTCTCTTCCATATAATCAAGCCCACTTTCAATATGTAACCTCAGGACTCTCTGCAACAATCCAAAACACAAAAATAAGTGGGTCAACATTTGAGGTAGGAGATACGGCTAAAGTCTTCCTGTACTACACATTGAGCGCTTCCAACTTTCCAGGAAGTCGCTACGGTGACATAAAGACTCTTTATGACTTGTCTGTAACATTAAAAGACCCTTCAGGAAAAGAGTGTGGTACTTTTGCTATTAACAACACAAACCCTCTTGAATACGTGTCTGTTCCAATTACAGAGAAGTGTTCCTACCCTACTGCTGTAGTCACACTCAGTGACTCACGAACAGGCAGACAGCTCGACACAAGAACAATAGAAACAACAGGAACAACAAACGACCCTTCACTTAATCGTTTGCAAGAGCTTCACGAAGAAGCAATACAAGAAGTGATCGACGAGAGGTACCCTGCTCGAAATAACACTTCCATGAACATACCGACACTCATCATCACCCTTATATCTCTATTTGGAATGCTTATACTTATTCTAAAGAAAAAAGAACTCGAGGCACTTCTACTTACAGAAAACACCTTTATCATACTCAAAGAAAAATTTTTAAGAAAGAAATCAACTACAGAAGAATCTCCGGTTAAAGAAACTAAAGAAGTTAAGAAGTTGCGCGAAAAAATATCTCTACCGACACAAACCACTTCTCAAGAAGAGATTTCCAGTGAAACCGCACCAACAGGAGACGTTTCCGGCGAAGAAAAAGCTTCTGAACAAGAACCGAGTGCGCACCACAAAAAGATAGCAGTGGTGCTCCTCTTTCTTTTCGGTTCTATCTTCCTTGGTGGAACCCCACTCACCCATGCAGACACCGTAACTTTTAGTGATGGCGGCAGAACCGTGTGGGGGTGTGCCGCGTGGAATGGTGGTTACGATGGGGCATGCCAACAATACGGATGGATTAGTAACGCCACGAATGACTACTCGGCAACGATTAACCTCAACACCAACAACATCTCACAAGGATCGGCAACAGTACTCACCGCGACCCCTTCCTTTTATGCGAAATGGCTTGGATGTTCTAATGTATGTGACTGTTTTGTGCAGTCTACATTTAATGTAAACCTACAAGTGAAGAACCCTTCAGGTACACCGATACTCACGGAGAACGCTTGGAAAAACAACGTTCTGTGTGACGAGCAGTGGATTGACGGTAGACCAAGTGGTGACTGTTCTTTAGTTGCTGTTACTACTCCATCACACACAACCCCCTCCACCAAGAAACCTTCTTATCTAGCTAGTTTTTTTGGAATAGAGAAAGTAAGTGCTGCCGCTACCGCAACCTACGGCGCGAAGACAGTACACCCAACACCAGGCACATTAACCCCTGGTGCATACACTGCCACCTTTAACATAACCGCCAACTCTACCCACGGCACACGAGGAACGGGGAGCGCGGTTATC
>CAZCQX010000004.1:0-13621 GCA_964500955.1 uncultured Candidatus Saccharibacteria bacterium
CTCATCCTCTGACGACCCCTTCTCTAAGACTTCACGACGCCACTTCATACCCACTTCGGTGTTGGTCATTACATTCTTGTTACCTTTTGTCTTAAAGCTTTCAAACGCATCACACGCGTATACAAGTGCCCAAAGATATGAGTAGTACCCAGCATCATACCCAACGAGATGTCCGAATCCTGCCACGAAAAGTGGAGACACTTTTGGCATATCAATATTGAAGAATTGCTTGTTCATTTTTCTGTATGCCTCTTCTGCATCTTTGGTCTTTCCTAAGTGCATATCCATATCAAGCTTTCCTTGAACAAGCTGACGAGTATAAAAGTATGCATTCATGTGCACCTTTCCTTTTATGATTCTTTCAATCATAGCATCATCCATCTTCTTTCCTGTGATGTAGTGGTGAGAGAAGCTTCTAAGCACCTCCTTGTTCCACACCCAATTCTCCATGATCTGTGACGGTGTTTCTACGAAATCCCACGCGACATTAGCCCCCGCTTGTGACTCGATGCGAGCACGTGAAAGTGTCATATGAAGAAGGTGTCCGAACTCATGGAAAAAAGTCTCAACATCAGAAAGCGAAAGAAGTGAGGGAACTTTTTTTGTAGGTGCAGGAAAGTTGCAAAGCATCACAGAAAACGGAGCAACGTACTCCTCACCTTTCCATGACTTCTCCTTCGACACCATGACATCAACCATGCACGCATGACCGAACTTCCCTTCGCGAGGATACAAGTCAAGAGCAAAGTACCCGATGAGAGCACCTTTGTTTTCTTTTGCTTCATCTCGAATCTCATACCCCACCACATCTTTATGCCAAAGAGGGAATGTTGTTTCGTGGAAAGATATAGAGAAGAGTTTGCCGAACATCTGAAACATCTTTTCTTTCACATGCTGTGTTGGGAAGTATGCCTTCACAGTTTCTGGATCAAGGTCATATAACTTTTTCTTAAGTGATGTACCGACGAAAGAAATATCGTAGTGCTCTAGCTTTTTGATTCCGTATTCTTTTGCATGAGCTGATAGCTCCTTAAGTTCTTCTTTTGCTTTCGGTGCAGTTTTCTTGAGTAAGTCCTCTTGAAATGCTGATGCGATAGCTCCTGAGCGTGCCATGCGATTCTCTGTTTTGAAATCAGCGTGATGCTTATACCCCAAGGTCAACGCTATCTCATGACGAAGCGAGACAAGCTCTCGTAAGATAGTAATATTCTTCTTGCCTCCTTTTTTCAAATTCTTAAGTGCCAACTCTTCACGCTTACTTCTGTTTTTCGCTTCTCCTAAAAATGGCCAAATATGTGGATACTGGAGTGATACAATGAAACGACCATCTGTATGCTTTGGAAGTGATGCGATATAGTTCTCACTCATACCGTCGAGCTCTTCTTGTGTACACAAAATATAGTCTTGGTAATCGTTGATATTCTTACGAAAAGCAATAGAGAGTTTGGAGCTTTTTTTGAGAAGTGTTTTGAGATACTTCTGTTTCTCTTCTGGAAGGTCGAACCCTGAGCGTCTGTACTCACGAAGAGTTTCTTCGAGAAGTTTGATGTCTTCTTTTCTTAGCTTTTTTTTCTCATCGCTGAAGTTGCCCTCGTAGTATTCAAGCACTGCAATATAGAGCCCCCTATCGTACTCAATATCGACAGCTTTTTCTGACACATAAGAGAGTGCCTTGGTTGCTCCATCACGTACTTCTTTTTTCGTAGAGGTTTCCGAGAGAAGTCCTATCTTTGAAAGAGCACTTTCGAAGATGTCGTCACATCGCTCAAGTGCATAGATGGTATTTTCAAAAGTGCGAAGCTCCGGGAGAATCGATTTGATTTCTTTGTAGACTTTTTTCTTGTGATCAAGATACTCTTTAGCAATCTTCTCCATCTGCTTTGGGGTCCATTTCACCCAAGCAAAATCTTTTTCTGTAAGTGGTAGTGTTTTCATATATGGAGTATTCTAGCATATCTCCGTGTTAGCAGGTAATGAGTGAATAGATATAAGGGGGGCGCGAAGCCTTCGGCTTCGCGCCCTTTCTACATCATCACCAAACACTACGAACGCTCTCTATGATATGGACACTCCCTTCCGTGACTCCCTGGCAACATATCAATACTCATCAAGAATTCCCCAACGATTTCTCCGCCTACAAACTTGAAGTGCGCTTTGAAACATTTTACCCAGGCCTGCTTATCCTGCTTCAAAAGAGCCGACTGCTCATCTAACCACTTCCTAAAACTTCCAAACTCTTTCTGTACTTCAACTAGCTTTCTAGCATTATATATAGCAGCGTTTATTTTTAAACGATTACGTATAATTCCAGCGTCACTCATCAGCCTTTCAAAATCTTTCTCTCCATACTTCGCTACTTTTTTTATATCGAAGTTATGATATGCCTTTCTAAAATGTTTCTCCTTCACGAGTATTGTGTGCCACGAAAGCCCAGCCTGATTGATTTCCATAATGAGACGACCGAAGAGTTCATTGTCGTCTTCTATGCGTATGCCGTAGTGACGGTCGTGATATATCTTATCGACATCGTTTTCATCAACAAGCGTAGCGACATATGTGCAATATGGATGAGACATAGGTTACACAGTGATTACTTCCTGACTCACAATGATGTCTCCTTCTGCAAAAGAAAACTTCGCCTTCACACTCTTTCCTTCAAGAACTTTCGGCAACCAGAATATGTCGTCTGGCCACATCGTTGTGTACGGAATAGCAGAAACAGCAAACCACTCTGGTTTCATTTCTTCTGTCTCAACAATATCCCCAGTCCAAGAATCTGTCATATACACATGCACGAGCTGATTCCAGTCCTCTTTGTGAGGAAAGGTAAATGCGAGTTCTGCACACTTCTCCATCTCTCCTACCGTTACTCCTATCTCTTCCTCTGCTTCTCGCTTCACCGCTTCTTCTATTGATTCACCGCTTTCTACCTTTCCCCCTACTCCGTTGTACCTCCCCGCACCGAACCCTCTCTTTTTCATCGCAAGACAAATATCAGTCACGACCTCTCCCTCTTTTTTTACCAAAAATAACAGTGTGGTGTTTTTCATTGTGATAGATAGAAATACTTGTAGATTACTTTGACAGTATACCACTTTTATATTCCTAATATTCTGTACAATGCAATACCTGTAGCGATAGTAACATTCAAAGACTCTTTCGTACCTAACATAGGTATCTCAGCGATAACATCAGCCTGCGCGAGCACCTCATCTGACATACCAGCAACTTCAGGACCCACAATAAAGGCTACGTTTTCCCTACCATCAATGTTCACCTCTTTATAATCAATCGAGGTTTCACTTTGTTCTATTGCAATACAATACACCCCTGATTCTTTTAATTTTTGAAGCGCCAACACGGTAGACTCAACATATTCCCAAGAGATAGTATCTTCAGCACCAAGTGCAACTTTCGCAAAATCTTTCCTTCTGTTGCCTTTAGTATCTAACGGGGTTGGCGTTGTTCCGCACAAAACAATATGTTGCACACCAACCGCATTGGCGGTACGAAAAATAGACCCAACATTATAGACACTGCGAAGGTTGTCGAGTACGAGTGAAACTTTCATACAACAATACTACCATACAGAGCTATTAGTCGTTAGCTTTTAGCAACTACAGAAAATGGGGCGCGAAACCTTCGGCTTCGCGCCCCATTTTCTAATCCATTAAAAGCTAAGAACTAACAACAAAACGCTTACACCTACTCTTACGCTCTTAATTTCCACCCGGTCCTAAAGATAAAGACACACCCAAGAAGACACACGAAAGCAAGGGTAGACAACACCGCAACACCAAGCGCTATTGAAACCTCATGATACCCAGTGAGGGCAAAACGTATACCATCCACCGCATAAAATATTGGGTTAAGGTGTACAACGAACTGCCATTTCTCTGGAAGCATATGTACTGAATAAAAAGCCCCACCAAGAAATGTAAGCGGTGTAAGAATAAAGTTGGTAACAAGACCAAACTTTTCGAAACTATTATCAGCCCAAATACCTGCGATGATTCCAAGGAGCCCGAAGAGTACACTCACGAGAAGCACATACCCAAGAAGAACAAATGGGTGCACAAGGGCGTTCACTCCAAACATCACCGCAACCACAGACAGAGCAAGTGTGATAGCAAAAGCACGCACAACACCACTTACAATGAGAGATATCACAAGCTCAGTATATGAAAGTGGGAGTGTAAGCATGTCCTCTATTGTCTTCTGGAACTTCATAAAATAAATAGAGAAGCTCGTCGCACCAAACACCGCCATCACAAGATTCATAGTGAACACTCCAGGGAAAACAAAACTAATATAAGGAATACCTTCGATGAGTGCGATCTTGCTCCCAACCACATACCCAAATACGAATATATACAAAACCGCCGTCATAAAAGGAGCAATAAGTGCCTGACCTAGCACGCGACGTGTACGTCCAACCTCACGTCGTATGAGTGTCATGAATCCTGTCCAGTTTCCAAAAATTTCTTGCATAAGCTATGATTTGTGATCTACTAATTCTAAGTACACTTCCTCGAGCTTTCTTCCGTCGGTTATCTCTTCCATGCTCTTATCTGCGATAATCTCTCCCCCTTTAATAATCGCGACACGCTCACAGAGAGCTTCCACCTCTTCAAGATAGTGAGATGTGAGAAGTATTGTCTTACCTTCGGAGTGGAGCCGTCTTAGGAACTTCCACAATGATTGACGAGTCTCCACATCAACACCCGCAGTAGGTTCGTCTAGTATGAGCACTGGCGGGTTGTGCATCATAGCTTTCGCAAGCATCGCGCGACGCTTGAGTCCTCCTGAAAGAGTTTGAAATTTTTTAGACCTATGAGGAAGTAACTCGAAAAGCTCCAACAGTTCCTGTCTCCTTTCTTCCATCTTTTTTCCTGTGATACCGAAGAATCCTGCCTGATAATCAAGAATCTCATCAACCGTCTGGAAAATATCAATCGTGAACTCTTGTGGTGATACTCCGACACACGCACGCGCCTTTCTATACTCAGAAACGACATCGTGACCATGCACAAGCACACACCCTTCTGTTGGAGAAGTAACCCCCGTAATACAACTTATAGTTGTCGTCTTCCCGGCACCATTCGGACCAAGAATTCCGATGAATTGCCCTTTCGGTATCACAAGACTCACACCGTGAAGTGTTTCAACCTTTGCATCTCTGTAGGTCTTTCGTATGTTTTTTATCTCTATTGCATTCATATCGCTTTATGGTTGATGCATGGTCATTGCTCCAATAAAATCAACTTTACCAATCGTTCCACCAAGATGTCTAATAATGTCATATGCAGTTACCACATGGAACTGAGTATTCTGCACAACGAACTCTTGTATAAAATCTTTTCCCAAAGTATATGCACCGCCCATCCAATATAACGATATATGACGATCATCTGCACCATCAAAATCTTCTTTTGAAAGAACTGAAATGACCTCTTCCGTTCTCTTCACACGACCCTTAAGCTCTTGGAGAGTTGTCTCAGTATCTTCAAAAGGGACATGCTCTTTCCCAGCAAGAAGTAGTAGATTCCTTCGAATGTCATCCGTTGCTACCTGAATCTGCTTTTTAAAAGAGAACATATCTCCCGCAAGAGAAGCACGGAGTATATCTTCCTCGGTTATTTCTTTTTCTTGTTGTAACGCTTCTGCTTTTTCTAAAATCCTAGTAAGTGTTGCTAAGGCTTTCTTGTTGATACTTAGTGCGAGTTCGTATTGATTCATGTGGTGTATGTTGTTATCTATAAAATGGAAGTACTAGAGAGTATACCGTACAAAAAGATCAGAAGAAAATTACCACCTTCCGGAAGCTCCTCCACCACCAGAACGCCCTCCGCCAAATGTTATCCCTCCTCCATTAGAACCACCAAATGATCCACCTCCTACACCACCAGAAGAAAATCCCCCTTTTCCATTTTTCATAAGTATGACAGCCATCATACCCGCACACACAGACAGGAACACTTTCACCACAAAAGAAACAATGGGGAGTTGCGTATACGCTACAAAAAACCCAATACCAAATAAAGGTAAGTGCACTAATGTCTTAAGCACACCAAAGAAAAGAAAGGAACTAATGAGAAGCACTACAAGCACAAGAAGCACCACATACAGAGATACACCATGATCTTCTGTTTCATTACCACTCAGACTGTGCTCATCAACATCTCCATTAAGCGTAGAAATAATAGCATCCACTCCGGAAACAACTCCTCCATCATAGTCTCCCCCCTTAAAGAGAGGAAGTACCGACTGTGCTATGATCGCATGACTCCGTGCATCAGTAAGTACCCCTTCAAGACCGTACCCCACTTCTATTCTCACCGCTCTATCTTCTTGGGCGATAAGGAGCAGTACTCCATTATCTTTTCCCTTTTTCCCTATCCCCCATGTTCTAAAGAGTGACTCACTTGCTTGTTCTATCGTCTCCCCGTCTAGTCTCGACACAGTCACCACCGCTATCTCGTTGGTGGTAGATGCATTGAACGCTCGCAGTGTCTGTTCGAGACTAACCACCGTATCTCGGCGAAGCATGTGCGCAGAATCTGTTACAAAGTTCTGTGGAGCAGACAACGTAAGGGCGTACACCCCACACAAAGAATACACAAACAAAGAGACTGCAATAATACCTCTCTTTATGGAGCGTATGAAAGAGTGAGTCATGCCTGTGAAAGACACCACCTCTTATTGAGTGTAGTCGACTTTCGGTGCAATATGGGCCTCATTAACCGAAGAAAAAGGTTTCTTAGTTTCAAAATGGAAAAGTGTTGCTATGATATTTCTAGGAAAGGTTCTGAGGGTTATGTTGTATGCTTGCACTGCTTCATTGTATCTCCCAGTTTCGGTAGAAATTCTATTTTGTGTTCCTTCTAACTGACTCATGAACGTCATCACAACCTCACTCGACTTAAGTGTTGGGTAGTTTTCCATTACCACAAGAAGACGGGAGAGCGCACCTTCTACTTGCGACACCGCCTCTGCTTTTTGGGACTGTGTTACGGCACCGGTGTACCCCTTACGTGCCTCTGCGATAGCAGAAAAGACAGCAGTCTCCTGCTTCATAACACCTTGCACGCTCGCCACAAGACCTGGGATAAGGTCGTAACGTCTTTGGTACTGAGTTTCAACTTGAGCCCATGCGGTTATTGTTTTTTCCTCCTGCACAACAAGAGTATTATACCCGCTCAACATATACACTCCAGTAATCACCACAGCAACCACAAGACCTATCACAATTTTTTTGTTCATATGTTCTATAGTGTACGATAGAGATGCACGTGAAGCAATGAGCTAGCGCACCTTATACCCCTCCTCACCAAGAAGAATTTCCTTACTCTTTCCTCGTATACCGTTATACCCACCAATCTTTCCATCAGAACGAACGACTCTGTGACATGGAATAGAAGTATCTTTATTAGAAGCGAGGACACTCCCCACCGCACGAGAAGCATTCCTATACCCAGACGCTTCTGCTACAGCTTTGTACGTCATCACACTACCTTCTGGTATTGATTTCACAATTTCAAGAACTTTTTGTGCAAATGGTGTCATATAATAAAAATAACAAGTACTGAAGTTTTTGTATATAAAGTCTATTATGATTACTAAAAGAAGACTTTGCAACTTCTATTCAAACTAATTTGCGGAGGATGAGGGATTTGGTCACAAATCTACCTCGCTTCGCTAGAAGCAGATTCGCTTGTTCCAAGAACCGAACTTGCTAGTTCGCCTATTCAAACCCCTACGCAAGTGACGCAGGTCACCTGCTCATCCTTCGCTCAACAAAATCGCTCGCCTGATGGCGAGCTCATTTTGTACGAGCGGAGGATGAGGGATTTGAACCCTCGAACGAGTTACCCCGTTGCCACCTTTCCAAGATGGTGCACTAGACCGCTATGCGAATCCTCCGTATTTTGATTCTTCCTATAAACACCGCACCGTGCTATCACATTTCACTTTCGTAATAAATTCTTCACAGAAGTTGTATTATTTTAGCATAAGAAAAAACGAAACCCAATGTTTCGTTTTTCTTTTTACTATCTACTTCGTGTCGGGAGCTTTCTCGTGTTGCTCCTCTGTTTCGCTTTTGTGTACATGATGCACCTGTGCACGTTTGTACTCGTGTTTCTTTTCTGTGAAAAAATACACCAGTGGCCCAACAACAGGAACACCAATAATGAGCACTACCCACCAGAACCTATCCTGCTTTGCAGAATCAACCGCCATCCACACCGTAAACGCAATCACGAGCACATACACACAGTAGGTCACCATCGCCACAAGGAGCGCGAACATCATTCCAAAGAAAAGTGCTATCATAATTATTTTTATTTAACCGCCAATAAACGTTCTACTCTCTCTTTCACAGGAGGGTGTGTCATGAAGAGTTTCTGTACAAAACTCACCTTCTCATGTTCTCTCGCTTCTGATTCATCATTGACACCTGTTGGATCAGAAATAAAGAGATGCGCTATTGCGTGATTCTGTACTTTCATTGGTTGATGGAAGTTGCTTATCTTCTCAAGCGCTGACGCGAGTCCTTCTGGATATCTAGTAATGAGTGCACCAGTTGCATCTGCGAGGAATTCTCTCTCTCGAGAAATCGCGAGTTTGATAATCATCGCCGCGAGTGGTGCGAGAATGATAGCGATCACTCCTATTACTAAGAAGATAGGACTTCTCTTCTCATCATCTTTTCCAAATGCTGAAAAATGAAATGCCACATCAGCAATGAGTGATATCATCCCTGCGAAAACAACAATAACTGTTTGGAGCAACATATCACGGTTACCGATATGCGCGAGCTCGTGAGCAAGCACTCCTTCTAGTTCCGACTTACTAAGAAGAGGAAGAAGTCCTGTTGTTACCGCAACGACCGCGTGATCCTTGTTGCGACCCGTAGCGAAGGCGTTCGGCGCAGGATCGTCGATGATATACAACTTAGGCATTGGGAGACCTGCTGATATACAGAGATTTTCTAACGTGTTCCAAAGATCTGGATATTCGTCACGAGAAGTTACTCCTGTCGCATTCGCCATCGAAAGCACAAGCTTATCAGAAAACCAATATGCTCCTATGTTAGTAAGGAGACTTACTCCAACTGCACCATAAAGAAGCAGAGGGTTGCCGTAGATATATGCAAGCACAAACCCGATCACGATCACAAGAAGAAGAAATCCTGTCATCATGAACCATGTTTTGCGAATATTCGATGATTGATTGGAATAGAGAGTCATTTTTTTAGGGAATAAAGACTAATGAAGCGGTGTAGATTCTCCACCGAACAATGTGTGCCATGTTTGTTTAGAAACTAACCACTACAGGATTCTTCGCGTCCTGTTCGTTTTCTGCCAACTCGAAGAATTCTTTCTCTGTAAAGGAGAACATCTTCGCGATAATGTTAGACGGTACTATCTGAATCCTTGTGTTATATGCCATCACGTTTGAGTTATAGAATCTACGTGACGCTTGTATCTTGTTCTCAGTATCAGAGAGTTCATTCTGAAGCTGAAGATAGTTCTGGTTGGACTTAAGGTCTGGATAGCTTTCGGCAAGTGCGAAAATACTCTTAAGAGCACCGGTAAGCTGGTTCTCAGCGTCAGCATGCTCTTTTCCTGTTCCTGTTGTCGACATCGCCTTAGAGCGAGCTTCAACCACTTTTTCTAGAGTAGATGACTCAAACGAAGAAGAGCCTTTAACTGTATTCACAAGGTTAGGAATAAGGTCATAACGACGTTTAAGCTGTACCTCAATATCAGACCATGCTTCTTTCACTCTCTGTGAAAGAGTTACAAGACTGTTGTAGAGCATGATCATCGCAAGCCCTCCTACTACCAACGCACCAATAATACTATAAAGTAATATCATAAAGTTACATTCAAAATTTAGATACTCCCTTGTTCATCCGTAACAGTGTTCACATAGGTGAGTGTATACCCTATAGTACAAAAACCTCCCCCCTTGTCAAGAAAAAAGATGGGTTTTCTATACCAGAACTGTGAATAGACAAAATGGGATTCCGTTGTCTTATTTTCACCTTATTTTACTTGTTTTTTTTGGCACTTTTGGTACTATGAAAAGTATCTATGAAAAATGAACAAGAATTACTTTCTCTTACTAAAAAAAGACATTCACTCGCTCATGTCCTCCTCATGGCGATTAAAGAACATTTTCCAAACGCACTTCCGACCATTGGTCCGGTCACAGAGACAGGATTTTATTACGATATAGACTTCGGCACTGAGAAGCTCACTCCGGACCACCTCCCTCTGCTCGAAGGGTCCATGCGTAAACTGCTTGGTTCTCATCTTGCCTTCAAAAAAGAAGAGATATCTCCAGAAAAAGCTGAAACCCTCTTTGAAAAGAACCCTTACAAAATGGAATTGATTGCTGGCATCAAAGAAAAAGGAGAAGCTGTCACTCTCTACCACACAGGCGAGACGTTCTTCGATCTCTGTGAAGGTCCTCATGTAGAAAACACTCTTGAGATCCTCCCTGATTCGTTCAAACTTACCCACATTGCAGGAGCGTACTGGCGAGGCGATGAGAAGAATCAGATGCTTACTCGTGTCTACGGTCTAGCGTTTAACACCAAGACCGAGCTTGATGAGTATGAATACCAGATGGAAGAAGCTAAGAAGCGAGACCATAGAGTTCTTGGTCGCCAGCTCAAGCTCTTCACGTTTTCAGAACTTGTTGGACCAGGACTTCCACTGTGGACTCCACGTGGAACAGTGCTTCGTACTTGTATCGACACCTACGTGCAACAGCTACGCTCACGCTATGACTACCAACCTGTTGCGATTCCTCACATCACAAAAAAAGATCTCTACGTAAAGAGTGGGCACTGGGAAAAGTATGCTGAAGACCTTTTCAAAATAGAAAGTCGTGACGGACATACGTATTGTATGAAGCCGATGAACTGCCCACACCACACGCAGATCTATGCGAGCGAGCTTCGTTCTTATAAAGAGCTCCCTATCAGACTCTCTGAAACCACCATGGTGTATCGTGATGAACAGTCAGGAGAACTTGCAGGACTTTCTCGTGTGCTCTCTATCACCCAAGACGATGCACACGTATTCTGTCGTGAGTCACAACTTGAACAAGAGATAGAAGGTATCTGGGATCTTATTACCGAATTCTATGGAACATTTGGTTTCACCAAACTCACCCCTCGCTTCTCTCGTCGCAACAGTGACCCCAAGTTTAAAGGTGCAGACGAGTTGTGGCAGAAAGCAGAAGGTGCTATTCGTAACCTCATCACGAAGAAAGCTTCTGACTCATGGACAGACGGTGAAGGTGAAGCAGCGTTCTATGGACCGAAAGTTGACTTCATGGCAAAAGATTCCATAGGAAGAACATGGCAAGTTGGTACAATACAAGTCGACTTCGTACAACCATCTAACTTTGGACTCGAATGTGTGAATGAAGAAGGAAAACGTGAACCTGTAGTAATGATTCACTGTGCTATCGCAGGATCGCTAGAACGATTCCTCTCGGTATACATCGAGCACGTTGCTGGTAACTTCCCTCTCTGGATTGCTCCGACTCAAGTTGCGGTGCTTCCTATCAATGAAAAACATCACGTTTATGCTGAGCAGATTGTCTCATCGCTTAGAAAAGCAGGACTTCGTGTAGAGATGGACACCACAAAAGACGGCCTTGGTAAAAAAGTTCGTTATCATAAAGAAATGAAGACGCCGTTTTGGGTGGTGATTGGTGACAAGGACATTGAGGTAGGGAAAGTAACCCTTGAGTCTCGTGATGAAGGTCAGCTCGGACAGATGACACAAGAGGAACTTCTCACCTTCTTGGAAACGAAAAGAGAAAGTAAGCAATAACAAAAAACAAACACCGGCATCACCGGTGTTTTTCTATATCACACAATCAGAATGGAATCTTCTCCATACACGAAGTAAGTAGTTCTACTACTTTTATTATTTTCCCATTCACTGTTGCAATATCTTCTTGTGACAAATCTACAGAATAGATTCCTTTTGCTTCAAAAAATCTTACTGACGATTCGTTGTGTACCACCGCTTGAGGACAAGATACCCCGAAAGTCCCATCAACGGGAAGCACATCAATGATATGTGAAGGAGTACCCTCCATGGTGAGCCAATGATGTGGCGCAAGTTGGGTGACAGTCACACCATTACGCTCAGCGATAAAAGCACAGTACCCAGAAACCATCTTAAGTCTCGGAAAGAACACTTCTTCGAATGCTCTTACAAGAATAAAACGAGTAACCTCAGGAAAAGGTTGCTTATCAGCGAGTGCTCGTGTCATCCTTTCAAAAAAGACATCATAGAGAATATGCACCTCTTGACGAGCCTGTGCGAAAAGCATCAATTTAAGAGACAGCATGTGTTACATCCTTTCTGTGGTGAAGTTTTCTTCCTACGATACTCTACATGTTTAGAAAGAAAAAGAAAAGCCCCTTCGTATATAAGGGGCTCATGTGACACCTTGGCATCACATTTGTTGTTGCTGTTGTTGTTGCTGGGCAATGTGACGAGGGCACACGCTCTGTCTTTGTTGTTGTTGGACAGACGGCGCTCCATCATGATGAAGGCGGTATACCGATGGCCACACCCAATCACTTGGATAGACAGGGCGACTACACTTACCCTCTTGTGTCTGGTCATGATTCGACATGATCACCTTCCTTTTTGGGGACAGGAGCCATGCGTGTCACCGCACCGAAGAAGCTCTGATTCGCAGCTTCATCTCCTTCGTGGTGCTGGTCATTCCTGAGCCAACTCGTGAGCTGTGTTGTTGCACACGAGGGTAGACTCCCCGCAAGACCAACTAAGGTTCCTTCAAAAAATTCCATTAGATTCTCCTATTTTCAACTTGAATCAAGAGGTAAGAGTATACCGTGTAAGTGAGACTTACACAATCACCGACCTAGTTAATGCTAGGTTTCGTAGCATCTTTCGAGTGTGGAGGTGCGAGCTGTTTTAAGGTAACGAAACGCACCATTGGTTCAGTAGTATTTGGCGGACCGCCATCTCTTGTCTTTCTTCTTTCAAAAGCCTGCTGTAATGCTTGCGCAAAATCTTCCTCATCGTCACCCGCCCCCAAGACACCAACAATGCTGACATCATTCATGACTGTCTCCTATGTAAAGAACGAATCTTTACTCTACACCGTATTAACCAAAAAGTACATAGCTAAAAATAACAAACTAGTACTAAGAAAAAAACGCCTAGGGTTACACCGTGGCGTTTTCTCTTCTTTGTGTGGTCAAGCGATGCGTTTTGCTATCAACTTATAACGATCCTGAAGCTCTGTAAAGATATCAGCAAGATTGTCACGTACGGTCGCTGTCGTACACCTGTCGCTACACTCAACATGAAGACTGCCGATGGCTTTATATCCAGCAGCCCCACACATATTGCCGTCTTCTAAAAGGGTAAAGTAATGCGATTTGAAATTAACTGGTTGGAAAAGAGGGAACACATCGATGATTACTTGAGAATATTCTCTCATAGCAAGCCAACTGTGCGGAAATTTCCTAACCTGAATATTAAGTTCTTTTTCCTTGGCTTGGTCAACTTTAATAGAAACAACCGACCAGTACATACCATGCACCGGAGTG
>CAZCQX010000005.1:0-11830 GCA_964500955.1 uncultured Candidatus Saccharibacteria bacterium
GTGGTGATAGTTGTGCTTGGCTCAACAAGGGAGGGGAGGTTTAAGGATGTCGCACTTCTTTATGAGCTCCTTAGAAAAAGTGTAAGGTAGAGGGTAAGAATATAGAACACAGCACAGTAAAGACGAGGACGTAGAGTGTGTAAGTATGTAAAGAGTTCAGAAGAAAAAAGAAATCCACGAAACAGAGCTCGTGGTTCTTTTAAGATACAACAACATCAACTTTGTGGGTATTGTTGGTCTACATAGGCAAGACCTATGGAGATGTTCTACTCATAGTAAGAGTGTGCGACGTCTACGACGTCACACACCTTTGTCTCTCCTGCGCCAACAAAAGCTTCGAAAAATCCTAGTTATACCCTTCCCATAGACACACGATTAGAGATATACTTCAGTGTATGAATTATGACAAGAAGTATACTGCCTCCTACAGGCTACAGGCTACAGGCTACAGGCTCATAAACTTGTTAAGCGTGCACTAGCGTCGTTTCTTCTCTTTGCTTTCACCTTTTCTCCTTTTTCGGTGCTCGCGGTCAATCCACCTGCACCCTTTTCTCCATCTGATAATATTCTCGACCCAGGATGTCTTCCTACAGATTCTAATTGTTATGTATCTATTAGTAATCTTACACTTAATAGTGCAACTACAACGAGTCTCTCGGTGTTAGCAGATACTGCTCTAGGAGGAAATCTTTCTCTTTCTGGCGCGACGAGTACGGTTACTAATAACGTAGTTACAACCGTAGTGCCATCGGTAAATAGTTATGGCGTATATAATGATAGCGAAAAACAAGTCGCAGTGTCTCCAGTAGATGGCTTCGTGCGCTTTGTCTACTCTGACCAAAACACATGGGATAGATTGTATCTAGTTCGCTGTCTTGATAATGACTGTAGTACGAGCACTACTACCACTGTTGCAGTCGACTCTAACTACCCAGACTATGCTACCATTGCTCTTGGTCCTGACAATCTTCCACGTATTTCATATGTGTCGTATTCGTCCCCAAATGAGATTCATTACATCCAATGTCTCAATGAATCATGTTCTAGTAATACGAATCAAGTTGTTGCTACAAGTACACATTGGTTTTATGAACAGTCTCTCGCTATTGGCTCTGATGGTCTTGCAAGAATTGCTTACGAGGATTATGACTCAGGATCCTTGACAGCTCTTAAGCTTGCACGGTGCACTGATGCATCTTGTAGCTCCAAGACAATAACCACGGTCGCAACAGCAACCGGATCTTATTTGATACCAAGAATCGCTCTTGATTCTTCAGATGTTGTTCATATCGCTTATACGAATTATCTTTATGCAAGTTCCACTGTTAGTGGGCTTTACTACACAACATGTCTTGATGCTTCTTGTAGTTCTAACACCACTAACACAATAGACGCTTCGGTGTCTTCGTATAATACTTCATTAACACTTACGCAAGCAGGTTTGCCTTACATAGCCTATGAGGTCCGTGGTTCTAGCGGTGCAGTAACGGGTATCAAGTATGCAAACTGTTTAGATACACTCTGTGCTGTAAAGTCAACCGTTGTACTCAAAAATCAGGGGGCACCATATTATACTGTGTCTGCTGTACTTGATAGTAATAATTTGGCTCGCATTGTGTACAGTAATAGAACTACTGGTGTTGGGTATGTACAGTGTCTCAACGCTTCCTGCACCTCCTCAAAGGTCTCAACCCCCGTATCAGGTGCTTCATACCCAGCAACTATCGCTATGGGGCAAGACAGTTTACCTAGAATACTTCTGGCAACCAACAATACTCACGATCTTTCTGTGGTTCGTCTTATTGCTGATGATGGTCGTGCATCTGTTACAGGTCAAACCTTTGGCTCATGGTTTAAGAGCATAGGGGAGATATTCGCTTCTCGTGTAACAACACAACTTCTTGATGTTGCTGGGTCATCAACAATTGCAGGGGACTTACGTGTTGATGGCAAAATTGAGACGAATGTATTCAATATTCAAAACACTGCGAGCTCAAGTGGTGTAGTAACAGGAACCATCAATATGGGAGGGGTGCCATTTATTCATAACTATAGCGCGGGTACGGATTGTGGAAATGTAAAATCTAGTGTGTTTATTGGGGTTAATGCAGGTAATCAGACAATGGCACGAACCGATACTGACTATAGATGTTGGTTTGCAAATTATAACGTAGGGATAGGTGATAATGTTTTAAAGAACTTAACAACCGGATTTGGAAATGTTGCCGTTGGAGGCAATAGTCTTATGGCTAACACATCAGGGTACACAAACCTCTCTTTCGGTCGAGATAGTTTGAATGCAAATACAGTCGGTATCGGCAACATAGCCATAGGCTCTGCTGTTTTGACAAAAAATGTAGGAGGATCAAATAACGTTGCTCTCGGTGCTTCAGCAGGAGCAAATATTGGAGAATCAACGGCAACTTCCTCTAATAATGTTTTTTTAGGTGTTAGAGCCGGTTTTACCCAAACAATTGGTGACAACAATATCGCTCTTGGTTATAACACTTCTCTTGCTTCTACTACTGGAAGTAATCAGCTTGTGATTGGTAACTTTTTGTACGGTTCGTCTATTAATTCTCTTACTTCTGGATTGTTTGGTATTGGCTCTACTACTCCGATAGCGAAACTTTCCATAACCTCAGGTGGGGCAGGTACAGGTACAGCTTTTGTTGTCGCGGATAATACAAATACCCAAAAGTTCACCATCCTCGACAATGGTAAAGTTGGTATTGGTACTTCTTCCCCACTGTATCTACTTCATGCGGGTAACGTTTCTACAAGTGGTGTCGTTGCTCGTTTCGAAAACAGTTCTGGTTACTGTGATATCAACCCAACCACTACTTCACTCACCTGTACTTCAGATATAAGACTCAAGAAGAATATCGTTACGTTAGATGCTTCTACTACTTTAGAAAATCTCAACAAGTTAAACGCAGTCACCTATAACTGGAACACAGAAGACAACGCTTCCTCCACCCATGCAGGATTCATAGCACAAGAAGTACAGCCACTTTTCCCAGATTTGGTAGCAACTGATGAGAGCGGACTTCTCTCGGTGTCGTATTCTGGGTTTATTCCGTATCTTGTGCAAGCAGTTAAAACACTAACCGAAATGCTAGGAGACATGAAAGAGATATTTGTGTCTAAACTTATAAAGACTGACAAGCTCTGTATCAACAGAACACACGGAGGAGAGGTCTGTGTGACAGGGGATGATATTGATGCATTCATGCAGAGTCGCACTGGTAGCACACAACAGCCACCACAGAACGAGACGACAGCACCAACTACAGACACAGGAACCACTACCGAACAGACATCCGAAGGAGTTGTCACATCTAGCACCACACCACCAAGCATCCAAGAAAATATAACAGACACACCTCAAGCTACCAGTACCACTGAATCAGTCACACCACCGGTAGAAGAGTCAACACAGACGACTAACACAACACAACTAGAATAATACTTTTGTTGTGTAACCGTGCAATGAAAATATCAAAAATAAGAATATTAATTAAATGAACAAGTATCATAAGAGCATCATCATAGGGGCCATAAGTATGTCTTTTGTTTCAAATGCACAGGCATCTGTATCTGTTGGCGCAATAGACATATCCGCAAGCTCGACACGTGTGTGCCACAACGATACCTGTACATCATACGGAAGTATCACCTTTACCCCTAACGGAACACCTGTCACTGTTACAGATAGTGGTCTCTTGGGGTATGCATGGGGGAATGAGATGGGGTGGGTTAATTTGGCACCCTCATCTTCTGGGGTAAAGATTGACCCAGTAACAGGGGAGCTCTCAGGTATGGCATGGTCACAGACTTCTGGGTGGATTAACTTCAGACCAGCAAATGCTGGGAGCTTGTCAGGAGGTGTTCCGATAGGTGTTTCTATCACTTCTTTGGGTGAGTTCTATGGTTGGGCGTGGAGTGGGGGATCTTATGGTGGATGGATCAAGTTCGACTGCTCATCACAGACAACGTGTGTGAAAACTGATTGGAGAAAAATTGGGTTACGAACCACCCCGGATAGTGGCACTTCTCAGGTAACTCGTTATGCACCGAGTCAATTTTTTTCTGAATCAGTCTATGCTCAAAAAAATCCTACAAACCAAGACGTCATATACACATCCAGATCAGGGACTACTTCGTCAGCAATTTTAAGCGAGTCTCCTCTTAAGTCTTCTTCTGTGACAGGGGTGGCATCTTCTGCTGGTAGCCCCTCTTTC
The DNA here is from genome assembly GCA_964500955.1 of uncultured Candidatus Saccharibacteria bacterium. GTDB lineage: Bacteria > Patescibacteriota > Minisyncoccia > Phycocordibacterales > UBA5272 > UBA11704. The sequence goes on from CAZCQX010000005.1 coordinate 4,245, forward strand.
CTTACCAAGACACTACGTCTCACCAATCAATCAAGAGAAATTATAGTTCTGCAAACATTCTTATCAAAAGATAAAGATGTGTATCCTAGTGGCCTTATAACCGGCTACTTCGGTCAAGCAACCAAAAAAGCAGTTCAGGCATTTCAGACAAAGTATTCAATTGTAAAACCAGGAGAGGCTGGGTATGGTACTGTTGGTCCGAAAACTAGAGCGAAGATAAACGAATTATTAAGAAAAATGTAAAGAAATGCGATATTCTGATAAATCTGACAAAGATCGTCATTGTAAGCTTACGATGACGGTCTTTGTCACCAAAAATCCATGACACCTTCGGTCTCGTGGAGGTTGGTTATGTTGCATACTCTAAATTCTATATTCTTGGTTATTCCCAGATACCGTAATTCCTTATGTGATATACTACACAGATGTTCGCACTTGATCCATTTAAGGTACTTCTTCCGGCGCTTATTTCTTTTGTGATAGGGGTTACTGTTGCTCCAGCCGTGGGGCGTTTTCTTGTTACACATAAACTTTGGAAGAAAAAGAATGTCAAAAAGACTATAGACGGAAAAGAAGCTACTATTACCGCGACTCTTCATAATGATGAAAAGGCACCCGTGCCAAGACTTGGCGGTGTTGTGGTGTGGTTCTCTGTGTTTGCTACCGCATTACTCTTTTGGTGTATAGCAAAAGTTGCTCCAACTGCGTTTACCACAAAACTTGATTTTATTTCTAGAAATCAGACATGGCTTCCACTTATGGCAATGCTTGTAGGTGCTCTCGTTGGTGCAGTAGACGACCTTCTCGTTGTGGAAGCATTTAAAGGAAAATTAAACTCTTATGTGGGTGGTGGTCTTTCTTTCCCTGTGCGGCTGCTCGCGGTTTCATCTCTTGGGTTATTCGCCGGGTGGTGGTTCTATGCAAAACTAGGAGTTGATTCCGTGTATATGCCTTTTTATGGAGATGTTCACTTGGGAGGATTTTTGTTTATACTCTTTTTCGTACTTGTTACTCTCGCTACGTTTTCAACTGGAGTCATTGATGGGGTTGACGGTCTTTCTGGAGGTGTGATGTCTGCAGTTTTCACTGCGTATGGCATGATAGCGTATGCACATGGACAGGTGAACATCGCTGCACTGTGCTTCGTTATCGTTGGTGGTATCATGGCATTTTTGTGGTTCAATATTCCACCCGCACTCTTTTATCTTACGGAGACAGGAATGCTTGCTCTCTCTCTTTCGCTTTCAGTGATAGCTTTTCTTACTGATGCGGTGCTCTATCTTCCTATTATCGCATTTCCTTTAATGATGACTACCGTGTCTGTTATTTTACAACTCATATGGAAGCGAGTGTTCAAGAAGAAACTCTTTTTAGTTGCACCACTTCATCATCATTTCCAAGCTAAGGGTTGGCCATCATACAAGGTTGCTATGAGGTACTGGATTGTGTCGTATATGTGTGCACTTCTTGGTGTTGTAATTGTGCTGGTGAGCTAATGTAGTTATGGGGATATTTCGAGGCGTCGACAAAACATTACTGATCTCCATTATTATTCTGCTTCTTAGCGGTCTTGTTATTTTCGGTTCAGCAGCGCTCGGTGTACTTGCGGTTAATGAGATAAAGTTCTTTGGTGTTGTGAAGAATCAACTTATCTTTGCGCTTGTTGGGGGAAGTATCGCACTTGTTGCTGGAACGGTTATTCCGTATACATGGTACAAAAAATATAGCTATATTTTTTTTATAGGTGCGCTCATCTTCACTGCGCTTGTCTTCGTGCCGGGGCTTTCTCGTTTTCATGGTGGAGCACATAGGTGGATAGATATAGGTTCATTTTCTTTGCAACCAAGTGAGGCTCTCAAGTTTGCAACGGTGGTGATGGTTGCGTTTTGGTGCGCTACCTATAGACATCTTTTTAAAGATTGGAGGTTTGGGTTTCTTGGGTATGTGGTCATCGCGGGGTGTGTTTCTCTTGTGTTACTTCTCCAGCCAGATTTTGGTACCTATCTTGTGATCACAGGGGCGTCTTTCTTAACATTTTTTGTCGGTGGCGCAAGAAAGAAGCATGTCATGTGGCTTGGGGCAGTTGCTGTCGTCGGCTTCCTCCTTTTGATACTTGTGCGTCCTTATATGCTCGAGCGAGTTAAGACTTTTTTTAACAAAAACCACGATACACACGGCTCATCTTGGCAAGTGAATCAATCACTCATCGCGTTAGGTGGGGGAGGGTTAACTGGGCGAGGTCTTGGGCAAAGTGTTCAGAAATTCAATTATTTACCAGAGCCAATAGGTGATTCTATTTTCGCTGTTCTTGGGGAAGAGTTGGGCTTTTTGGGAACATTATATCTTGTGGTGTTATATGCTATAGTAAGTGTAAGGGGGTATGTGATAGCAAAATTTTCAGGGGATCAATTTGGGCGGTTGCTGGCAGTGGGGATGGTGTCTATAATCCTCATTCAAACAACACTCAATATTGGCTCAATGCTCGGTATTCTTCCCCTTACAGGGGTCCCTTTGCCACTCGTGTCACACGGTGGAACAGCGCTTGTGGCAGCATTGTTCCAGCTTGGTGTTTTGCTTAATATATCTAAATCCGTTAATCAACATTACTTATGAAAATAGTTTTAACTGGAGCAGGGGGTGGGCATTTCTATCCGCTCATCGCTGTCGCAGAGAGAATTCGTAAAGAAGCGTTTATCCAAAAAATGGTACAGCCAGAATTTTTCTTTATTGCTGATAAACCTTACGATGAAGAAATGCTGTATTCTGTTGATGCTAAGTTCATACAAATTCCTGCAGGCAAGCTCCGTGTCTATCCATCTCTTGAAACAGTTACAGATATTTTCAAAACCATCTGGGGGTGTGTTGTTGCTCTCGGCAAAATGTACTCTTTATATCCTGATGTTGTCTTCGCTAAGGGTGGGTATGCAAGTTTTCCGGTGCTCTTCGCAGCTAGAATGCTTTCTATTCCTGTAGTTGTGCATGAGAGTGACACTGTTCCTGGGCGTGTAACCAAATGGGCGGGTAAATTCGCAGTACGTATCGCACTTTCTTATCCTCAAGCTGCTCCATTTTATCCAATGAATAAGACAGCGCTTACAGGCCAGCCGATTAGGGACGCATATCTCCCAAATGAGGAGTTCACGAGAGCTTCTCCAAAAAAAGAACGCCCTGTTATTTTAATTGCTGGAGGTTCTCAGGGAAGTCAGGCAATCAATAAAGCCTTTCTTAACATCCTTCCAACGGTGCTTAATTCTTACGATGTAATTCATCAGACTGGGACCGCAAACATTGATCAAGTAAAAGAAGAAGCAGAAAAAATTCTTCACGGTCACGCTTTTAAGAATCATTACTACGCAGAAGGATTTCTCGATATGGCACGTTACTACCCTCGAGTTGATCTTGTTATTACACGCGCAGGCTCTGCGATGTTCGAGATGGTGGAGTGGCGTCTCCCAATGATAGTCATTCCTATACCGGAATCTGTCAGTAGAGATCAAAGGTCTAACGCGTATGCTATGGCGTCCCACGGTGTTGCCTCTGTTATAGAGGAGGACAACCTCGGCCCAAACATTCTTCTTTCTGGAATTTCAAGAATTCTAGATAATGAAGCTGTATATACTGAGATTATTAGACATGACGAATCCATGCATAGCTCACGAGACGCTGCCACCACTATTGCGCGAGAGCTTATGAGAATAGCCTTGAGTCATATATAATAAGAGATACATAGCACACAGGTTTATTTATTACACTTTATTTTATTCTTATGAACACTACACCTATCGTCACGAGATTCGCTCCAAGTCCTACAGGGTTTATGCATGTTGGAGGTGTAAGAACCGCGCTCTATGCATGGGCCTTCGCCAGAAGACTTGGTGGGCGGTTTATTTTAAGAATAGAAGACACCGACAAAGAACGCGAAGTACAAGGTTCAGTCGCACACATTATCGAGTCCCTTAAGTGGCTTGGTATTACATGGGATGAGGGTGTTGATATTGGTGGTCCTCATGCGCCATATCTACAGTCAGAGCGTCTCGAGTCATATAAAAAATACGCAAAGGTTCTCATTGATAAAGGACTAGCATATCCAGATCCATATTCACAAGAAGAAGTGGAAGCTTTTCGTAAGAAAGCAGAAGAAGAGAAAAAAGCATTTCTTTTTAGAGATCATCGACCAGAAACTTTTGGAGTATGGGACGGGACAAAACCTCTTCGTTTCAAGGTTCCAGAGATAAAAAAGTATTCTTGGAACGATGCAGTAAGAGGGGAGCTTCACGCAGGGGAGGAGGCTCTTGATGATTTTATTTTGATTAAAAGTGACGGATACCCAACGTATAACTTTGCACATATCATTGACGATCTTGAAATGGGTGTGACACATATTATGCGAGCGGATGAGTTCATTGCTTCAACACCAAAGTTTCTTTCACTTTACGAAGCGTTAGATATTACTCCGCCTATATTCGTGACACTTCCACCGATACTTGCACCTGAAGGAAATAAGAAGTTAGGTAAGCGCGATGGTGCAAAAGATATTCTTGCGTATAGAGCAGAAGGGTACTTACCAGAAGCAATGGTCAACTTCCTCGCATTCCTCGGATGGAATCCAGGAGGGGATCAAGAGGTCATGACGAGCGACGAGATTATTGCATCCTTTTCTCTTGACAGAATACACAAGAGTGGTGCAATGCTCAACGAAGATAAACTTCTATGGCTAAACAAAGAACACATGAAGCGACAGACCAAAGAAGAACAGATGCGCTATATCGCTCCATTTTTTGCACACTATGATACGGAGGTTGTCGGGAGACTTCTTCCTTCTATCATTGATCGTATTTCAACCTACGGAGAACTTTCTACTGTTGAGGAAACTGAGTTTCGTTTTTTTAAAGACAGACCACAGATAGATGTGATGAAAGTTCTATGGAAAGAAGCATCAAAAGAAGAAACTTCTAAGCATCTTAAGAACGCACTCGATCTTATGCTGTATTCTGACTATTCCTCACCAGAGGCAATCAAGGCTTCTATTATGCCTTACGCAGAAGAGCACGGTAAGGGTAATGTCTTGTGGCCGTTACGTGTTACTCTTTCAGGACAAGAGAAGTCTATAGATCCTTTCACTATTAGTTATGTGCTTGGGTACGATGAAGTTAAAGCAAGAATTGAAGCGGTGTGCGTCATGCTTGACTCCTGATGAGTAAGAAAATAACCACATCCTAATGAAACCATCTAGCTCTTTATTCAACACACTTTATATCGTTATCATCCTGGCACTTTTCGTGTCTCCTAATAGAGCATATCTTGAAACGGCGGATGATCTACGTAACAATCTTGACTCTCTTTCTAAACAAATAGACGCCCTCGATGCTGAAATAAAAGCTTATAATAAAAAAATTTCTCAAACTCAAGGAGAAGCTAAGACTCTCAAGCAGGCACTCGCGTCACTTCAGATACGAAGAGATGGTCTCGCGAAAGATATTGCCTTTACATCACTTCGCATACGACAAGCAGAACAGAATATTGTATTCACTGAGAACAAAATTAAAAACACCGAATCGGTGCTAGAGAAGAATAAAAGCGCGCTTGCAGAAACATTACGGTCGGTGGTCTATAATGATTCTCCGCTACCTCCGTTTGTGAATGTTCTTGCTCCGAATGCTCGATTTTCTGATGCAATAGAAGTAACCAAAAGAAACAAGGATGTTTCATATGCTATCAACGAAAAAGTGCAAGCACTTGTCGACACTAAAACGACTCTTTCAGTACAGAAAGAATCTTATGAAGAACACAAAGACACGCTCAAAAAATTAAACGCACGATTAAGCGATCAAAAAAGTCTCGTCGAACAAACTTCAAAAGAAAAGAATGTTCTCTTAAAAGAAACTCAGAATAAAGAAAGTTCTTACCAGAAACTTCTTGCAGAAAGAAAGAAAAAGAAGAATGAACTCGAGTCAGAAATGCTCGACGTAGAAGCAAAACTTAAAACAGTGGTGGATGCAAGTAAGCTTCCGAAGTATGGTAAAGGGGTTCTTAAGTTTCCTGTCGACAAGGTCGTTATCACACAATATTTCGGAAACACTCCTTTTTCAAGTAAGAATCCTCAAGTGTATAATGGTGCCGGACATAACGGTATTGATTTTGGTGTAAGTGTCGGCAGTCCTATTTATTCCGCAGAAGCAGGTACCGTAATAGGTGTAGGAGATACCGACAAGTCTTGTAACGGTGTCTCGTACGGTAAGTGGGTTCTTGTGAGACACACTAACGGTCTCACATCACTCTATGCTCACTTATCAGTTATACAGGTATCTGAAGGTCAAACAGTAACAGCAAGACAAAAAATTGCACTTTCCGGTAACACAGGATACAGCACAGGACCTCACTTACACTTTACCGTGTACGCTTCTGATGCGGTACAGGTTACGAACTATAAGAGTAAAGTTTGTGGCACTAATATGCGTATGCCTATCGCGCCACGTGCAGGATATCTTAACCCGCTTACATATTTGTAATTTTTATTTTATACTTTTTTATGATAAGTTTTACCATACCAGGTCTTGTACTCTTCTGGCTCACAGCCTTTTTGATAGGGGGCATGTTCGGGGTAGGGTTCATGTTGTTAAAAGTATTTAAATAAAAAAGTCTACTGCTTTTCATTATTCTATGATCGTCACATTCACCATCCCAGCTTTTATTTTAATTACATTAGCCATAGTTACGTTAGGTATTGCGTTTGGTGTATGGCTTGCTCTTAACAAAGTAAAGTAAAACTTTGTAACTAAAGAGAAGACCCTAAATCTCTCTAAGAGACACCCCAAGAAGGCTAGAAATATAAAGCGATAAACTCGTATATAGAATATATATAGTCGTAAAAGATATATTGTGCGACATTGACTATATATCAAAATCCCCCAACAACTATAGAAACAAGCAATGGGTTTTGTTTTAGTTATTAAGAAAAGAAATTGCACACCTCGTACTCCTCTTCCCTCTGAGGCGACCGATGAAGACCTTACCCTTTTTAAGGTAGTATGTTTTGTTGTAATAAAAATAAAATACACTCTTAACCTTAGAAACCTCTAGCCCCCTGAGTTTGGTCAAAAATAGCCTTGGAACCTTAAAGCAGTCATACTAACCTACGTCTCTCTACACTCTCTTTAATCCTTTGTTGATGCTTCTTATGGGAATCTTTTAGTCTAATGTAGAAAATTATTAAAGAATTAGATATACCAAAGATAGCCTCGAGTTTCTGTTGCAAAGGAAGAGTGATAGAGATACAAGGTTGTTATCGTAGACTACAAACCCGCCTCTGTTGTAATCTAATAAAAGATGCACACGTTATGAACTAGATAAAGATGAAAGTCTATCCTGCGTGGTACGCGCATGACGGGTGCTTTCTCACGGTACTATTTTTAAATGATTCAAAAAATGCAATAGTTACATAATCCTTCTATATATTGATTATTTAACTATTAGACAAAAACGACAGTTACAACACACGTTCCTCTTTTTATAAAAAACACCGAGACTCTTGGTCAAACGGTGCTTCTTTCTATTTTCGAGTACTGTAATGAATAGTATCTTAGGCT
>CAZCQX010000006.1:0-3606 GCA_964500955.1 uncultured Candidatus Saccharibacteria bacterium
TATTGGTGTGTAGTGTTGAGAGTACAAGGTGACCGGTAAGCGCTGCATTCATAGATACCTTCGCGGTATCTTCGTCACGGATTTCTCCCACCATGATCACATCAGGATCCTGTCTTAGTGCAGCACGTAGTCCAGAGAGGAATGTGTATCCTTTTTCTTCTTCTACCTGAGTCTGAGTGATTCCTTCGAAGTGATATTCAACAGGATCCTCGATGGTAATAATTTTTACCTCAGGGTTGTAGACTTGATTCAGAAAAGCATACAGCGTGGTTGTTTTTCCTGAACCTGTTGGTCCTGTAGTTAAGATTACCCCGTTTGGACGGTGAAGTGCGAGTTCAACCTGTTCTCGTATTTTGTCAGGAAAGGCTATTTTTCCAAGGTCTTTTACGGTATTTCTTGGATCAAGGAGACGCATCACGAAGCTCTCCCCGTAGTTTCCTGGTACCACAGAGACACGAACATCAACCTCTACTATGCCAAGATCAATACTGAATCTCCCATCTTGAGCGTTTGCGATAGTGGAAAGCTTAAGACCAGAGAGAAGCTTAAGACGGCTTGTAATATTTTTAAGAAGTGCAAAATCAAAGAACGCTATATCAATGAGTGCACCATTAACACGATAGCGTAGACGAACTTTCGTTTCTTCTGGTTCTATGTGTACATCACTTGCACCGAACTTGAGAGCTCCTGCGAACATGAGTTCTATGATTCTCGTTGTTTTATAGAGGATTTGAGAACGTGACATCTCATCGAAGACTTTTGTGAGTTCGTCACTTGTGTCGAATTGACTCATGAGGTCATTCATTTTTTTCTCACTAAGGTCTATCATTCCGCTCTCCACCTTCATTCCGTGCCCGATATCTTTATAGCGATCAAGTACATGATTAAGCGACGCATGGGAACATAAGAATAGCGACACCTCAGTACCTCTATCTTCGATAGGCTTAAGAATATCTAGGAGTTTAGGGTTATTCGGTGAAATAACTGCAAGAAAAAGCTTTTTCCCTACCTTTTTAAAAGGAGCAATAAGTCCCTCACGAGCTTCTTCTTCATGGAGAAACTCAAGAGCTTCTGGTTCTGGTGCGAGACCCCTAAGGTCTATATAAGGTAAGCCGTATTTATCAGAAAGAACACGCACAAGTTCTTCTTCTTCTTGTTTGTGAATAAGATCTAGTTCTTTATTTTGTTGATCATCATTGAAGGTGGTGGTCATTACTTTTTAGTATACAAGGAGAGAAGAAGAAGAACTAGGGGACAGGGTGGCAGAACATTCTTGATAAAGCGTCGAAAAAGCACACGAACCCAACCCTTAAAAGGGTGGTTGTGTGACGGCGCCCACACACACAACCACCCAAAAGAGTCATATAAGACCAGGTCCCACAAACAGCACCACACACCTTGACAAAAGTCTATTTTCATGTATACTATACTCAACCCTGAAAAGAGTGATACTGTAGGCAACAAAACCCTCAGGGATCACCCAAAGTAAGGAAAAGTTCTTCGATTTCAACCATTTTTTTGCCGGAATCACCGGCGAGGAGAAAATCATGAAAGTTCGCAACATGTTGCTCGTGCTGTTTCTGTTGGTTGTGACCGCTTCATCGTCGTTCGCTCAATGCGTCCCGATGAACGGTCCGTTCATCGGTCCGAGCGGTCACATGATCGATCCACCCCGTACCTGGGATGGGTCGCGCGGGTGCTACATCTGGCAAGGGGCTCCCTCTTCCGGCCAGGTGACTGGCCAGCAGGCGGTCGGTCAGAACGTCATTCCTGCTCAGCAGGTGGTGAACGTCAACGGCCAACCGATGGTGTGGGCGCGTCTCTCCAATGGACAGATGGCACTTGTGCCATATCATCGCCCTCATCATCAAGTGGTGCCGGTATACCAAGCACAACCGCAAGTTGTGCAACAGTACCCCGCACAACAACAAGTGGTCGGCGGCGGCTTCTCCAAGTGTGAAGTCATTGGCGGTATCGCTGGTGGAGTAATTGGAAGCACCGCCTCCATTCACAACAACCGCCGGTATCATCCACAGGCGGTGGCACTCGGTACCATCATCGGTGGTGTCATCGGCAACACCGCTTGCCAACCGGATCAGGTTCAGAGTGTGCAACAGTACCCTGTTCAGAACGTTGTTGCTCAGCAACAGGTTCAACAAGGGCAGGGCACGCCATCCTGTGACGCCGGCAAGCGCCCCGGCATCTTGAACCTTCAAGGAAATCCGAAGCATGGACAACATGTCTGTGCTTTCCCCGGCGACCCCAATATCTCTCAGTGGCTCTGAGCTATCAAGAGAGCCTTTCAAACCCCTGTCTTAGGATAGGGGTTTCTTTTTTTGATATTGGAAACTACACCGTGGGGCGCTTGACAAAATTCTATTTTTGTGTATACTATATTCACGCTTGAGGTGTGACATACAGTCCACTAAAAAGCAATGAGTAGCTCATTTTCAACCCACCCCATTCCGGGAACCCCAGAGAAAGGAAACATCATGATGAAGAAGTTCATCGCCTTGTTCGCTTCCGTGGTTGTGTTCGGTTCTGCGTTCGCGCAGACACCGACCGCATCGACACCGGCAACCACCGCGTCTGCTCCGTCGACCGCATCTGCAACCGTCGTCTGCAAGGACGACAAGCAGTCGACCGCTTCGGCTACCGGCAACGGCGTCCGCGCCATCGCCTCCTGCAACCCGCAGGTGGTGAAGAAGCCCACACCGAAGCCTGCCGTCAAGCCTGCACTGGAGGTCTCGACCTCCGCACAGGATAACGCGGCGCTCGTGAAGGCGCTCGCCGAAGCCAACGTTGCACTGCGCCTGTCGCAGTCGCAACAACAACAGCAGAGCGTCGGCGCCACTCGTGTGGTGACGTTGAACAAGTTCCCGTCAGTGGAGCAGTCCCAAGACGGGATAACCTACGATGACGGCCGTGGCAACACGTATCAGCGCGTCACTCTGGGAACACGGTTCTGCATTCTCCGCGCCCCGGACGGTCTTGGTGGTCATGAAGTTATCAAGCGCATCGCTGTTGAAGGAACGGAGGAAGAGACTAAAAAGCAGTGCCAACTGCTGTCTCTCTCCAACGGCGACAACCTGAAGTCGGTTCATCCCGACGGACGGAACATCTCTACGGATGTGGTCGTCAACGTTCCGTTGGCACCAACCTCGCCGGCGCCGAACCCGGTGCCACAAGTGAGTGGCAAAAGCCATCACACCTGCGAGATGACCTACAACGACAAACTCGCTGAGTCTTTTGAGACCAGTGACGAAGCTGAATGTGAAAAAAAGAAGGCTGAAATCGCTCGGCAACGCGGATGGATTCGTTCCCCGCAACAACTGCCGGCACGTCCCGCAGTCTGATTTCTCGGAGGGTGACCTCCTGAGAAATCCATAGCCCCCAATCCTGTTTCAGGAGAGGGGGCTTTTTCATACTTGACAAATAGTGTATATATGTAGTATAATACTTTTATTATTCAAGAAGTGTAGTTAGTATATTTTCTTAGTAAAAACCATGAAAAACAAAATTTTTGCAATCCTTACGATTGCGTTCGTTATCACAAACAGCATTCCGTCCCAAGTGTTTGCGCAATGGGAGTCTACGTATGACTAC
>CAZCQX010000006.1:3706-11571 GCA_964500955.1 uncultured Candidatus Saccharibacteria bacterium
GGTACTAACTGTGTGAAAACTATCACAGGAACTCCAATTACCAACTACACTTGTCCATCAGGGACAACACTCAACGGAACCAACTGTATCAACACTGTTACTGGAAATGTGGTCACACAAGTGACCTGTCCTTCAGGATCAGTACTTACTAATGGGCAATGCGTGAGAAATATTGATGGTCAGGTGGTTACCAATATCGTGTGTCCTTCAGGTTCAACACTTACTAACGGTCAGTGTATCAGTACTGTTACAGGAAGTGTTGTTACCAACTACACCTGTCCATCGGGATACAACCTAGTCAACAACCAGTGTGTAAGAAATATAGACGGACCACTCGTTACCAATATTGTATGTCCTTCTAACGCAACCCTTACCAATGGTCAATGTATCAGTACCGTGACAGGTACCGTGGTAACCACCACAGTCTGTCCAACAGGAACAACCCTAAACGGATCTAGTTGTATCAACACAGTGAACGGAACCGTTGTTACACATATTGTGTGTCCTTCAGGTTCAACACTTACCAACGGTCAGTGTGTGAATACTGTTACTGGAAACGTAGTAGTGAACACCGTGTGTCCTACAGGAACTGTGTATACCAATGGTGTGTGTCAGAACACTGTTACTCCACCTGTAATCACAACACAGAACTGTCCTACTAACACTCAGTATGTAAACGGTGTGTGTCAACAGATTATCAACTCACCAGTGGTTACTTACCAGACATGTTGGGACGGGTCTATGATACCTGCAACATCAGTGTGTGCCCCACAGTACAAAGTATGTTCAAACGGAACAAGTATTCCAGTCGGACAGAACTGCCCTGTTATCAGTACTCCAGTATACATTCCACCTGTACAGGTAACCTTTAACAATGTGGTCACAAGTGTTGCCACCCAGATTACCAACAACAGCGCTCGTTGTAATGGTATAGGACTTATTGCAAATAGTGCTATGTCTACAGGATGGTTCGAGTACGGTGAAACGAGAAACCTCGGACGTACTACCGCAAGCACCAACATCGGTAGCTCATACTCTGCGCCTTTTTCTAACCTTCTTACAAATCTAAAACCATCAACAACTTATTATTGTCGAGCGGTAATGCAGAATAAGTATGGAACAGTGAAAGGGGAGATAGTAAGTTTCACCACAAAAGCAAAAGCGGTTACCTATGTGAAACCTGCGATAACTGTGACCACCACGAAAAAGACAACCACTGTACCTGTTAAGAAAAATGAAGTCGTTTGTTCAGACGGTACTACTATCACTGTAAAGAACGAGACTTCAGCAACACTTATCAACCAAGGACAGAAGCTTATCGCGCTTCAGGTCGAAAAACTAGAAGGAAAACTTTCTGCAGATGCTACTGTGTCCTATAGAGTAAGCTACAAGAATCTTACCGACTCACGTCTCACAGGAGTAGTGCTCAAAGTGACGCTTCCACAAGAGATTGTTCTCACTTCAGCAACTGCAGGACTCTTCGATGAACAGACGAGAACACTCACACTTAATCAGGACACTATTGATCCTTACACCGAAGGACAGATTGTGTTCGGTGGACGTGTCGTGAAAGACGCTCCTCTCGGAAAGACTATTGTTACCAATGCATACGTCGCCTATACTGTTCCTGGAACTAATGCTCAGGATGAAGTAACTGCGTATGTTGTTGGTTCTATCACCCCAACAACAGACGGAGCAAATGCTTCTACGGGTGCGAAGAAAGTGATCGGGGCAACTTCTTCTAGCTCGGGAAGCTTCCTTCCTGATAGTCTTATCGAATGGCTTGCACTTCTTGCCATCATCTTCATCATCTTCATCCTTGGTCGAAGTATTTATGCTTCGTACAAAGGGGAAGAAAGCAGTCACCACTAATACAACATAAAGATAAATGCCTATGTGCAAAAAGTCACCCGTAGAAGCGGGTGCTTTTTGTATGGTAAAATAGGAGCATGAAAGAATCATTCACAGTCGGAGAAGAAGATGTTGCACGTGTTGCACAGGATGTGATAGAGACACTTGTCTCATCACATAAAGGCGGAGCTCGAATCGTGCTCCTTGAAGGAGATCTTGGTGCGGGGAAGACGACTTTTACTAAAGCACTCGGAAAAGAACTAGGGCTTCACGAGGAAGATATTTTCAGCCCAACGTTTATTCTAAAAAAAGAACACACAACTCCTCATGATGTATTTTCAAAACTTGTACATATTGATGCCTATAGATTTGAAAATGTAGATGAAGGAAAAGTGCTAAAACTCGAAGAAGATTTAGAAAAAGACGGAGCTCTTATTGTGATAGAGTGGCCAAGCAAGATGGGGATATCTGAAGGGGATATGCGCATACATTTCGCATATAACGATGAAGGTACGAGAGATATGTATATAGAGTACGACCCATCATATGACAAATAAGTATAAAAAAACGGTAGTACTCTTAGACGCCCATGCGATACTGCATCGTTCTTACCACGCGATGGGTGGGTTCGCTACACGATCAGGTGTGCCAACAGGTGCACTCTATGGTCTTGTGAGTATGGTGCTTCGTATGTATGGTGAGATACAACCAGACTACATTGCGGCATGCTTCGATCTTCCTAAGCCAACATTTCGTCATATTAGTTATGATGGATACAAAGCAGGAAGACAAAAGTCAGAAGACGCACTCGTGGAACAAATAAAAAAAGCACCGAAAGTGTGTGAAGCACTCGGTGTTCCGGTGTATGCCCTCGAAGGATTCGAAGCAGACGACCTTCTTGGAACTATTAGTGAACAATTAAAACAAGAAGAAGGGGTGAGGGTGATTATCGCAAGTGGTGACATGGACACATTCCAACTTATTGATGACAAGAAAGTGTTCGTCTACACCTTGCGGAAAGGTAACGACGGTGCCCTTTTCGACGAGCAGGGAGTGATAGAGAAGTATGGCTTCACACCGCTACAGATACCAGACTATAAAGGTCTTGCTGGTGATACGTCCGATAATATTATTGGTATAAAAGGGATAGGAGAAAAGACTGCCACTGAAGTTGTGAAGAAGTACGGCACCATAGAGCATATGTATGAGGTGCTTAAGAAAGACAGAAACACACTTCTTAACGATGGATTCAAGGAGCGTATTGTGAAGCTTTTTGAAGAAGGGGAGGAAGAGGCACTGTTCTCAAAGACGCTTGCCACAATACGAAGAGATGCACCGATCGAGTATGTATATCCAGACCATGTGTGGAAAGAGAGTATAAGCGAAGAAGCGTATAAGGCAATGTGTGACGAGTTCGAATTTCGTTCCCTGAGAGAAAAACTTCATCTCATACAAGGAAAACCAAAAAATCTTAATCAAGAGGAAGAGACGATAGAGATAAGTGATAAGGAGTTGAAAGAGCTTCAGGTGATGACGCACCTTCTTCATAGCGAGATGACACAAGCGTCTCTTTCAGATATCGAGAACATGACAGGAGCAAGAGGGTATGACGCAATAAAAGAAGTGCTTATTGCAGAGCTTACACGAGAACATCTTATACAACTTTTTCATACCGTAGAGGAGCCACTTATGAAGGTGCTTGAAACAATGCACGCCTCAGGTATTACTCTTAACACAGCACTACTAGAAACAATGAGTGAAGATCTTCACAAGGAAGTGAAAATCCTCGAACAGAAGATACACACTCTTGCAGGAAAAGAGTTCAACATCGCATCTCCGAAACAGCTTGGCGAAGTGTTGTACGATACCCTTTCTCTTGGGACAAAAATAAAGAAAACAAAGACAGGACAGAAGAGCACCAATGTGAGTGAGCTTGAGAAGATAAAGGACGAACATGAGATAGTGCCGTTAATCCTCGAGTATCGGGAACTCACCAAGTTGTTGTCTACGTACATCGACACACTCCCTTCGTTTGTGGAGGAAGACGGTCGTGTCCATGCTCACTTCATTCAGACAGGTGCAGGCACAGGAAGATTTAGTTGTGAAGATCCGAACCTTCAGAATCTTCCTGTGAAGAGTGAGCTTGGACAGAGAGTTCGCGGAGCGTTCGTTGCAGGAAAAGGGAAGAAGCTTCTATCTTGTGATTATGCACAGATAGATCTTCGCGCAGCTGCGATCCTTTCAGGGGATGTGCATTTGGTAGAGATTTTCGAAAAAGGTATTGATGTGCACACAGGTACTGCGGCGAGAGTCTTCGGGGTAGGGGAAGACGAAGTTACTCCTGATATGCGTAGAAAAGCAAAAGCGATTAACTTCGGTATTCTTTATGGTATGGGGGTGACCGCCCTTAAGGAAGGTATGGGTGTTGAAAGAAAAGAAGCGCAAGAGTTTTATGATCAGTACAAGCGCACCTTTAGCCGACTTATGGAGTATCTTGAAGAAGTAAAAGCGTACGCATGGAAACATGGCTACACCACAACACTTCTCGGACGAAGAAGAGAAGTTCCTCTGCTTAAGAGCCCGCTTCCATACTTGCGTGCACAAGGAGAGCGTATTGCTATCAACGCGCCAATACAAGGGACAAGTGCCGACATTTTGAAACTTGCAATGCTTGATACATCTTCATATATACAAGAATCTCACTTGGAAGATAAGGTTGCGCTTCTTTTACAAATTCATGACGAACTTGTTTTTGAGATCGATGAAGCACTTGTGGAAGAAGTTACTCCTACGATAGTTTCACTCCTTGAAGGAGTTCTTAAGAAAAGAGGACTCACTACTATTCCTCTTGTTGTGTCGAGCGCTGTAGGTGACACGCTAGAAACACTACACTAATTCATTTATACCATATATGATATACACAATTATCGGTACACACACCGCATTGCGAGATAAGGCAAGGAAGGAGCTTTCTTCTCTTGGGGACACCACACACTATATCTACAGTGAACAGATACATGAACTAGAACCTCTCATTAGTGCACAAGATATGTTCGGTGGTACGATAGTGGTGACATGTTCCCAGCTTCTTGAAAACGCATCCTCAAAAGAAATACTCATAGAGCTTCTTCCTAAGATGGAAGCATCAGAGACTATTTTCATTATCGATGAACCCTTTGCAGATGTGCACAAGATGAACAAGCTCGCTAAGGTCTCTAAAAAGCTTTTTGATACCAGAGAAGAAAAGAAAAAAGATGACAGGGTGTTCCTTCTCGCGAACGCGTTTGCAAAAAAAGACAAGAAAGAGAGCTGGCTTGCATGGATGGAGGTGAGAGATTTGGAGGCGGAGGCGATACAGGGTGCACTTTGGTGGAAGTTCATGCTCGTGTGGCAGTCAGTACTAGAAGGGAAGAGATCTCCATGGACTGTAGAAGAGTGTGAGCGTGTTGCGGGGAAGCTCGTGAGAGCTCCAATACTTGCTCATCGAGGAGAGGCTGATCTACGTGTAGAACTCGAGAAGATAGTACTCTCTGTGTAAGATTTTTTGTTAAGGGGTTAAGAGATTTTCTCTACAGGTCGCCTCATAGGCTTCCGCGGTGCCGTACTTTTCTGGGGAGATGTAGTAGCGACTCATTCCGTTTGCGAGTGAGGTGACAGTGAGATACCATGTCTTATCAGGTTCGCTCCAAGTGCTTTCGCAGGTCATGTTGGTGTTAATGGTGTGATACTTGAGAACTAATTTTTCGTTATCGGTTGCAAGAAGATAGATCTCACTATTACATGCTCTCTGGTCATCTTTTGAAAGGGTAGAGTTATTCTCTTCGTAGAGAAGGGTCTTTGAGTTAGTAGTAGTGTCGAAGATATAAATCTTGTTAGAAAAAAGACATTCTGCTTGGTTAGGACCGAAAGAGTTTTCACTCACATAATATTTTCCAACAGCTCCTTCAACAGGAACACCATCAACGACAGGAAGTGTTTTTCCAACTTCTACCGCATTGACATAGTGAGAGGACCACCCAGAAGGAGTTGAAGAGCCCGACGCTGAAGAAGAGAGAAGAGATGCAACAGTTGCCCCTGTTTGATCTACGATGGAATTTTCTTTAATAGAAAATCTTGTCTCGTTAAGAGAGGGAGATTCCTTGTTCGGATTGGGTGTTGCTTGTTGTTGTGCTTGGGGTGTTGCTTGTTGTTGGGCGGGGGTCTGTTCCTTGTTGAAAAACTGTTCAACGAAGGCAACGCCTTTTTGAAGAGGGGAAGTTATTGTAACTGCTACAGTGTGAATGATAGGAGTTCTGGTCTGTCCCTGTACAGGTTCTTGTTTTTTGATGATAACCGCTTCACCTCCTTGTGTTTCATCAATAACTTCTTTATGTGGAAGGTCTGGTACAACAACTACTTCTTTGTTCTGTTCTCTACATACAGCGAAAGAGCATGATGGTGCAACTCTGGCAACAGTAGAACCGTCAGGGCACACCATGACATCTTTTGGACACATGGAATCGAACGCTTTCTTTTCCGTATGTCTATCGATAAGAATAATAGCGAGCACGATACCAAGTACCGTAACACTACTACTAAGAAGTATGATAAGACGTTTGTTCATTATGGTTAAAGTATATCAGGTAAGAATGAGTTGCAGGTGTGAAGAGAGGTGAAATAGTATCATTGTAAAAATAAAACACTCACCTGGTTACAAGTGAGTGTTTTATTTATATGTGCCCCCAGAAGGGATCGAACCTTCGACCGTCTGCTTAAAAGGCAGCTGCTCTACCGACTGAGCTATAGGGACATGTTATTTATTTAGAAACTGAAAACGTTTCTAACCACGAGACACACACGACAATAACCGTGTCGTTACATCCTATCAAATATTTTTCTTTTTTGCTAGGGAGCTGTTTTCTTTATGTAGGGGTCGGTGGTGGAAGAAGTAATGAGGAGGCCTGTGTCGCTAGGGCCGACATATTTCTTGGTTTTGTCATCACGAAGAGGTCCGCCGGTTAAGTACCAGATGAGAAAAATAATCCAAAAGATTCCGAACGCCTTCATGAAAAGCCACATAATAAGTATAAGTATATAGGTGATACAAAAGAAGTCTAGTATTTTTGTGTTACTTTTGGCACACAGGACAGAAGTGAGCACTTCGACCGTGCAAAGTACGCTTGTTGATGACGCCTGTGCATCCTTTTTGTAGACAAGGTTGTTGGGTGCGTAGATAGACGGTGTGGTTCTCGTGGAACGCGCCTCGCGCCCCATGAATATTTCTATAATCACTGGTACTATCACCTCCAAAATCGATACCTTTCGACAAGACGCTCTTTGTCGCAGTGAAAAGAAGCCGTAGCTCCCCATCATCTAAACTAAGAGGAGTTCTTGTGGGGAGGATATGTGCACGGTGAAGTATTTCGTCAGAGTAGATGTTGCCAATACCAGACACAATACTTTGATCCATGAGTACTGTTTTGATGGCTCTGGTAGGGGATTTCATAAGTCGTTCTTTGAAGCGCGGAAGTGTAAATGACGTTTCGAGCGGTTCTGGTCCTAGATGAGCAAGTCTTCCTGTGTGTAACGTGCTCGTTTTTTCTACAACAATAGTGCCGAATTTTCGAGAGTCACAAAAGACAAGATGCTGACCATTCGACAGAGAAAACACAACATGAATATGTCTATTATAAGGATCGTTAAGTGGAGACTTCTGGTCTATTGGTAGCCACGGCCACTCTTTTCCATTGAACTTTTTGTTCATTACATACTTTCCATACATGAGGTGGCCTGTCATTTTCATATGAACGATTATTGTGAAACTATTTTCTAAATCAATCAAAATATGTTTCGCTCGACGGCGAACATTGATAACTTTTTGGTTAAGTGCATATTTTTTAAAGTACGAAAAATAACTACGGTCTTTAATCGTGTTCTTGCAGATTTTGGCCTCACTCCACATATCTGACCAAAAATCGGTGAAAGAAAGAGAGGTAAGAAATTTTGGTAGGCCTGTTACCATGGTCGTTACTCAT
>CAZCQX010000007.1:0-10663 GCA_964500955.1 uncultured Candidatus Saccharibacteria bacterium
GGTCGTAGTTCCGCACAGTGAGCGCTGAACGACCTTTTTCGATTTCGATATATTGAAGAAAATCTTGCTTGAGTGAGTGAAGATCCATAGAGACAGCAATTAGCTTCTAGCAACTAGCAATTAGCCTCATACAAACTTACTCATTTGCACGACCAACAACTAAACACTAAGGGCTTATAGCTGTCTCCTAGTGTACACCAGTGTCGCACAATATGATTGGGGAGAAACGTGGTGATAAAGAAAAAGGGGGAGTATTTGAACACTAACACAAAGAGCCTTTTGTGGTTAGTACCAAAATATCCTCACCTTTCTCGTGTGTCAAAGAAGAAAGCGATTGCATTTCGGTAGGGAATTTACCCAGCACAAGATTTGCTTTTTTATAAAAATGTGGTAGTGTGAATCCTGGTTCTTTTACTTTTTTGGAGGATTCATGAAAAAACTTTTAGGTGTTCTGGTAGGCGTCATGCTTAGCCTTGTCGTACTCCCTTCATGGGCAGAAACAGAGCCTGGACAGCCCTCACACACGCTCTCCATTTTGAACATTTTGAATGGGAGGACAGAAAAAAGTGAACGAGATGTCTCATCACTACAACAGGAACTCACTTCACTCAAGATTTCCATAGGGAAGAGTGGCCCGTCATACGACACATCCACCATTGCACGCATCGACGCACTCGAAAAAGCAGTTGCAACCTTGCAGGCTCGTGACAATGGAAATCTCTCTGCTGGCATACTCACTCTCACTCAAGAAGTTGCCACCCTCAAGCAGAGGATGAGCACACAAAAAAACCTTGAACAGGAAATCGAGGCGCTCACCACCAGACAAACAGAAACCTCTCGTCAGGTTGCTTCACTTGAAAATGGTGGCGGGTCAATGCTCTGGTATCTCCTTTTTGGAGCACTTGTGGTGATTGTTCTTGTGTTGTTCTTCGTTGGGAAGCGACGACTCAACGATGTTGAACAAGTAGCCTCCGAGGCCAAAACCCTTGCTGGTGGACTTGATTCCTCAGTGACAACCGCAATCAACGTAGCGAACAGAGCGCTTGGTGAGGCAGAAAGAGCAACCATCTCAGCCAAGAGAACTGCACAATCTCTCTCAGAGATCACCACGTTTGTTGGTTTTCGGAAGATCGTCTTCCCGTCTGATTTCGAGGCGAGGGTTAGTCTTCTGTCAGAACACAACAAGACCTACCGTTTTACGGTGTGTTTCGAAGACACTCCGGATACGGCGATCCACCTCGTGGTGGAATGGAAGCATGCCGGAGTTGTTACCGTCCGCGGTATCAAGTCCCAGACAAACGACATCAACATCGAAAACCTAAAAGGAGTAATTGGTCGCGCTGGCAAAACAGCACCTGACGGAACTCACAGATTAACCGGTGTCGTCGTCGATACCATCTAAACCAAGAAAGGGGTCAAGAGTCGGTAGAGGTGGTGTCACCTCTACCGACAATCAAAAATATAAAAATATACCTTCGAGGTACACTTTCGGCATTGACTGACTGTGATACCTTACCGTGGACAGGTACCAGCTTCTGAATGAAACTTCACCCTTTGAGTTGGATTTTCATCACTTGTAATGACTTCGTGCGAACACCTCTGGCTTTGACCAGTTGTGACGATTCGTATTCATTATGAGAAAAAGCAACACCAAAAAACCACACACAACGGACTCAGCTTACGGCTGGGTTTTTGTAATAACATACACAGCAACGTCTGTTTTGCCAACCAATTAAGAAAAAACAGGGTAGGGCTTGCATTTTTTAGGAATATGTGATACAATGCTTTTTATAGTCTACGTAATATGTTAACACCTAGAAAGAAACAAACCGCGATCAAAAGCGTTCAAATACACGAAAAAGATACTGGTTCTCCAGAAGTTCAGGTCTCTCTTCTTACTAAGAAGATTACCGAACTCACTAACCACCTCAAAGTCCACAAGAAAGACAACCATTCACGTCGTGGACTCATCCAGATGGTGGCAGACCGTCGCGTACATCTTAAGTACCTAGAAGGATCTAACAAGAAGCGTTACACTGCTCTCGTTACCAAGCTCGGTCTTAAGTAATTCATCAACAAAGAATCTAGCGTGTACCATATGTAGGGCACGCTATTTTCTTTTCAACAGAAACCTAAGCACCTTTTAGGTGTATACTAGACTATAGGTTCTTATATTTTTTAAATAATTTTATCGTTGCGTGGTTTTTATGTGTTGTAGTGGTATACAAAAATAAAAACTACCCTCATTTCTATATCTCTATATGTCAGTTATCAAACACTCCGACCAGCGTGTCGCAATTTTTATCGATACTCAAAACCTTTATCACAGTGCGAAAAATCTCTATAACGCAAAAGTGAACTTCGGTGCCATCACCGATACCGCACTCGCAGGAAGAAAGGTGATTCGTTCTATAGCCTACGTCATCACCACAGAAGCAGGTGATGAAACACAGTTTTTCGAAGCACTCACCAAGCTCGGCATCGAAACCAAAACCAAAGACCTTCAGATATTCTACGGTGGCTCAAAGAAAGCCGACTGGGATGTCGGTATGGCGGTGGACGCTATTCGTCTCGCTCCAAAAGTGGACACCATCGTGCTCGCAACAGGGGACGGGGACTTCGTACCACTGGTTACTTTTCTTAAGGAACACTTTGGCGTGCAAGTGGAGGTTATTTCTTTTGGGCGCTCTTCTTCTACAAAACTGAGAGAAGCGTGTGAGGACTTCATCGACATGTGTGACCATCCAGAAAAGTTCTTAATAGGGTACAGAACACGAAGACCTGCACCTAAGAAGATCGCAAGAGGACGCATGCAACCACGTGCACAGAAGCGTGTTGCTGAAAAGAATGAAGACGTTACCAAAAAACCCTCTTCATCTTTAGATGAAGAGCTGGGAATCTTCAGTGGTGAGTAATCATCACACAAAAAAAACACATCACCTAAAAAAGTTTTTTAGAACTATCACACCAATCCACGGTGTGATAGTTCTTTTTTCTGATACACTTATTGGTATATGGTTCCAAAAGTAGATACATTTGCACTCGACATATCAGATGAAATAAAAAGAAAGAACGCTGACCTTGCGGAGGTAGTAACACCTTCTTCCGAAAATCATGGAAGCATTCCTTCTTCTACAGCTCCACCCAAGAACACTTTCCCCATTCCTTGGTTGTTTATATGGGTGGTGCTTGGTGGTATTGTTGCCCTCTCTCTTCTGGTAAGCTTTTTGTACTCTTCCTATCAATCTTTATCAGGAACCCCCGTCGTTCAAACCAAACAAGCAACGGAAGAGAGTGAGAAGAAGGTATCCATCAGCTTCCTGTCAAAAACTCTTTCTGAAAACATAGGACGACACGTAGCTTCCGTCGAAAAGAAAGACAAGGGTGTTGTCATCACCTTCACATCATACTCTCAGGTGTTCGGTTACATGACCAAAAATGAAGAGAATTACATTCACGAACTCGTGGAATACTTTTCAAAAAAAGGCACCGCAACCACCACAAAACAACTCCCTTCTCCTCAACCGAAACCTCAAACCAAAGAATCTCAAACCATCACTACGTCATCCACCACCAAGGGAGGGTCTGGTCTTTCTTCTGGAACATCGAGCGTTATCGCTTCTTCTTCTTTGCCTACAAAAGTAGTCCTGACTCAAGAAAAGAGCACCTCTACACCGTCTCACGCGACCAATACGCCATCCTCAGATAGTGTTTCTATCTTCAATGCACTATTCAGAGATGTAACGATAGCAAATATCAACATTCGTTCCTATGTAGGAAGCGACGGTAGCGTAGCGTACGCCTTCATCTCTGACAAAAAACTTATCATCGCCGGAAATGCAGATGATATCGTCGTCATTAACAACATGATCGTTCGTTAACCATCTATCACCATGAGCGTCGCAACCATACACACTGCACACATCGTAGGATTACATGCAGAACATGTTGCGGTTGAGCTCGATGTTGGGAATGGATTATATTCTTTTTCTATTGTTGGTCTCCCTGATAAAGCAATCGACGAGAGTAAAGATCGTGTTATCACTGCACTTAAAAATTCTGACCTAAGAAACCCAAAAACAGAAAATCATAAGGTGACAGTATCATTGTCACCCGCAAACATAAAGAAAGAGGGGTCTCATTTCGATCTTCCTATCGCACTTGCATACCTCACTGCATCAAAACAGGTAACGATACCAAAAGACGCAGGGTGGTTCATTGGGGAACTTTCACTAAAAGGGGACATCCTCCCCGCAAAAGGTGTTCTCGCCATCGCGGAAAAAGCAAAAGCTCTGGGTATACGGTCGCTCTATGTGCCAAAAGCGAATGAAAAGGAAGCACTTCTTATTGACGGACTCACTGTGTATGGATGTGAAACTCTTAGGGAGGTCGTAGAACACTTTTCACCAATAAACAGCGAAGGTGCGCCTCATGAGATGACTCCTGCGAAAAAAGCAGAAGACGAGCTCGTCAAGGAGGATGTCATGACTGACTTCAACGAAATCAAAAGTCAGGAGACCGCGAAGCGCGCCCTTGAGATCGCTGCCGCAGGTGGGCACAATATCACTCTTTATGGGCCACCAGGAACGGGAAAGACGATGCTTGCTCGAGCGTTCACTGGCATACTTCCTAATCTCACCCAAGACGAACGCATCGAGGTAACGAAGATTCACTCCATCACTGAATCAGCCACCTCGCTCATCACTCGACCTCCACTTAGACACCCACATCACACAGCCTCTTATGTGTCAGTGGTGGGAGGTGGCACTAACCCACGACCAGGGGAAGTTACCCTTGCACATCGAGGGGTTCTCTTCCTCGATGAGTTTCCAGAATTTGATAAAAAGGTGATCGAGTCACTTCGTGAACCACTTGAAGAAGGTGTTATTACCGTCTCACGCGCGAAGGGTACTTATACATTCCCAGCATCATGCAGTGTCATCACTTCAATGAACCCGTGTCCTTGCGGATATTATGGGAGCAATGTGAGACGTTGTGTCTGTAGCCCAAGCGACATCGACAGATATGCCAAGAAACTTTCTGGTCCAATCATGGACAGAATCGACATGTGGGTCCCTGTTGCACATGTTGACTACGACACCTTGTCACAAAAAAGCGGAGGTGAGGGGAGTAAGGAAGTGCGAGCTCGCGTAAAGTCTGCTAGAGACTTTGCGGAACAGCGTTTCAAAAAAAGTGGCATAACCACCGTCACACGTAACAAAGACATGAAACCAAAAGATCTCGAACATGCACTCTACCTTGAACAGAAAGCAGAGGAGACCATGAAACTCCTCGCAGGAAAAGCATCTCTTTCTCCACGGTCATACCACCGTGTCTTACGTCTTGCACGAACCATTGCAGATTTGCGCAAGAGCGACACCGTAGGGGAGGGTGACATCTTGGAAGCATTTCAATATCGACCAAAACTCTATAAAGATAGGGTGTAAAAGAAAACACAGCGGAGATATGCTGTGTTTTCTTCTCTGCAGACACATCAGAGATGTGTAATCCTAGAACGGATTCTTCGCACCACGAACCTCAAAGTGAAGGTGAGGACCTGTCGAGCGACCCGTGTTGCCGACGGTTCCAATAGTTTCACCTTGTGCAACGCTCTGACCTTGTGTCACGTACACATCTCTTAAGTGACCGTAGACCGTCTGAATACCTCCTGCATGTGTAATGATAATCAAGTTACCGTATCCACCGTTGTAGCCACCAAGTTTTGCAACGATCACCTTACCTCCTGCCGATGCGAGTACTGGTGTTCCAGGAGTCGCAGCAATATCAACACCATTATGACCATGAATTCCTTGAGTCTTTCTTCCTCCAATGAGAGGACGTACCAAAAATCCAGAAGGGGCCTGTTTTCCGTACACATCAAGTATCTTTGTTTTTGAGGTAGTTTTCTTTGGTGTCTTAGGTTGAACGATTTCGATTTCACCATCAGGAATAATAAGAGTGTCTCCCGCAGAAAGGTTGGCGTCTTCTGCGATACCGTTATATTGAGCAATATCACGCACATCCGCACGATACTTCTTCGCAAGACTTGCCAAAGTATCGCCTTTCTTAACTGTATACTTAATCCCTGTAATAGGAAGAATAACGAGAGTTTCTCCTGGGGTAAGAGTTCTTGTCTTCAGGTCGTTAGCCCACACAATAGTATTCACAGAAACCTTAAACAGCTTAGCAACATCCTGAATTGTGTCACCTTTCTTTACTTCATACACAGAAATTTCATCCGTTTCTGGAAAATCAACATCTTCTGTGGAAATACGCATAGGGCCACTCACCGCCTGAAGAGATTCTGAAGTTTCATCGATATCATCTGAGGTTGATGAGGTGATATTCTGATCCCCGAGCACTACAGGTTTAAAGACCGCCATAGTTTGGGTTGTTGGCTCGCTTATTTCTTCGTTTTCCTTTTGTGAGAAAAGGGTTTTTATTCTTTCTGCGATCGAGGAGAGACCGTCCCACGCATGTACAGTCGAGACAGGGAGGGTAAGAAGAGGCACAAGGGCAACAATAGTACGTGCCTTCTTAAGGGGTGTTTTTTTATCTACTATCAAAGTGAGATGTTGTTGAGAAAAACGAAAATAAAAGACTATTTTTATACAAAAAGTCAATACAAACGCCTTTCCTAAGGGTACCCTATAGTATACCAAAATATACCCATCTAAACAACAAACAGAGTTCTCGTTATGTGTGGAGAACCTTCTTAAAAGGCTTACATTGTACGCTATACTAAAAGGACGTATGAGTGATGAAACCATGCCTAACCAGGCTCCTGATTTTCGTGTCAAACAAGGAAATACAGGGGAGGTGAAGTATTCGTTCCAAGGACGAGAAATCGGCCCTGGGGTTTTTAGTCCTTCACCTTCTGGAAAACCTCCTACAAAACTTGTAGATGAAGCAATGAGACGTTTCGGCACTCCTGCCTCTACCCCTAAAAGGGTTGATGGTATTAAAAAGCCTAAGGAAGCACCAGACCCTGGAAGAATAGTAAGAACACTAAAACTTCTTGAGGAACTCTATGAAAAATATACAGTACTCGCTGACTCTTCCCCGAACAATAAAGACGTTCTTACTTCAACCGCGCATGACCTCAAGGAACGCAATGAGCGTCTCCTGAAAAATTTTAAAAACATAACCTCCGAAGACCTCACAGAGGTAGAGGTCTACATTGCTCAAGCAAAAAGAGATTTAGAAGAAGAGCAGACGCTTCTTGATGCAAAAGAAGAGCTTTCTTCTGCGCACAATCAGTACCTAGAAATCAAAACAAGAATCAACAACCATATCGACTTGATTCTTCAACAAGAACTAATAAATCTTAGCGACCTCGAGGGACGTATTCCGCTTCCTGTTCGACAGGGAACCATCGACACCCTTACAAAAGAAGAAGTGTCAGCTATCTTTGAAGAGGCAGATTCTGTAACGGCAGTATTTCAAAAACTTGAAGACCTCGCATCCACCCTAGAAAAGAAAGCAGAAGAGGAGGAGAATCTTAAGAAAAAAGCAGACGAAGAAGAAAAGAGAAAAGCAGAAGAGAAGGCAGAAGCAGAAGCTCTCGCTCTCAAGCAAGCAACCGATAAGGCACAGGCTGAATTCGAAGAACAAAAGAAGCTCGCCGAGCTCCGCGCACGTCTTGTGTCTCTTGCGCTTTCTGCAGGGGAAACACTCGCCCAAGCGAAAATCCTCTCTAAGGGAAATAAGCTTGACTCAACCCTTGCTACGAATCTCGCTACTGCTATCACACAACTCACCACCTCCCTCACAGAAGCACAGACATCTCCCGAGGAAAGCACCTTGTCTGCCGTCACCGATAACGAACGAGCACTCAAGGACCTTATCGCAACCGTAGAAACAACCCTCAAAGATACACGAGAATCTCTCTCTGTCGATTGGTATAACGGCTGGCCAGAAGACTCCGTAAGAAAAATCACCGTAAAAGAAAACAGAGCTCAGGGCATAAAGGGACGAGTATATATCGAACTACGAAACAGGGAAGGGAAGACCTCGCAAGACAATGACGTACAATCATGGGAAGACTGTAAGACAAACTTCAAAAAAGTCTTCAGTGACTATCTTCTCTTTCTAAAATCAGGTGATGTTATAAAGAAGAAAGCGTTATACGCAAATCTTGCGGTTACAAAAAACAATATTATAGATGCAGTTCTTTCTGGAGACAAAGATCTTACCAGGAGTCTCACTGCGGAACTAGAGACCGCGATCGAACACGCAAAAGAAGACTGGGAGAAACATGCTTCTGAAATTGGTAAAGAAAAATCGAAGGAAAAAGAATCCAAAGAAAAGCTTGAAGCGCTCAAAAAGAGAGCTGTTGACCTAAAAAAGAAAATAGATGAGGCACTCAAAAGAGGAAACCTCTTTATTCTTCGTCTTACTGATGAAAAAGAGAATCTCGAAGAGAAGTGGATGAATGCTAGAGGAGAAGACTTAAAAAAAATAGACAACCAGCAAGACTCTCCAGACGAAGAAACCTTAAACAAGCTAGAGACGATACTTCTTGCCTATGAAAAGTTTATAACAGAGAAGGAAGCAGTGTTCGCCAAGATGGACCCACAACGTCCAACCAAGAGTGTCCTTCGTACCGCAAAAAAGAACCCAGGTGGAACCATCATCCTACGCGGGTCAGGGAGCAAAGAGAGCAGAACCATCTCCTTAAAAGAATACACCGAGAAGCGAGAGTTGGGCGAGAATACGAAGAAACTCAAAGAAGAAACCCAAAAACTTGACGACGCAAAGCATCTAGAAGATAAGCTTCGTGAAATGTTAATACGTGTCCCAACCGACTTCGTAAAGGTCTACGCAAGAAAAGACCCTGACAACATCCACGAATGGGCAAACGAATCAGAAAGAAAGGTAGCTCTTGATCTCCTCAAAGAATACAAAATGACTCTTTCTGGGGATATTGCCTCACTGGAGAACAGGCTTCACTCTCGTGCTCCAGACGAAACAAAGTCTCAAGACGAACTAGAGTACGAGCTTAACAACAAAAAAGCAAGCCACCGCATTCTTGAGAATGCACGCTACGAAGCAGAACTTGAAGAAATAAAAGTCAGGGCAGGAGCACTACGTCAGTACAAGCAGACGTTCAACCCAGAAGCATCAGAAGGGATGAAGCACATTCTTCGTCCTGGACAAAAGAAGCCTGGTACCAGCTGGTTCAAAAAATTTGGAAAATTGACTGAAGGGTTGATGAAGAAACTAGCTGAGGCGAAAAAGGAAGAGGACACATCTAAAGTGATTGACCCAAGCTCTCCAGACCTTATTCCAAAAGATGTTCGCATTATCGGCATAAACGCTGACAAGTCACAGACCGATGGCATGGTTCGTCCTTTCATGGATGAACAGCGTCGTGTAGACACCGTAGAGAGCCTCAACCGTACAACCACCGAAGTACTAAGTAACAGCGCAACACCTCTTGATACCGACATGAAGAGTACTCTTAGCTCTCTCACCGCGAAAGATCTCGGTCTTGACTCCGCCTTCCCTAACCGCCCTCATGCACTCGAAGGATTAGAGGAGGAGGGTAGTGACCGCGCTCCTACAACAACAGTAGAAAACAGTGCTGAGAGAAAAGAAAAGATAGCTCGTGCCATGAGAGTTATTAGCGCTTTCGCGCTTGCTGCGGCTGCTATGAGTGCGGGATACACCGTCTTCTCTAACAAGAAAGAGCCTGTATCAGATGAGATAGAAAAACCTGTCGCCACTGCGAAAACTCTTGCTCAGCTCGCATCCTGGAAAGACTATCTCCAAACGCAAGAAATGAAAGCATGGCTACAGGATGTCGACACACCTACCCGTCTTCCATTCGTCCCACTTATTCAAAAGTATGTTCCTTCATTCACTATTGATAAACATAACCCTTCCACCCTCGTCGCCATCTCTTCAATGGAGTGCCAGACACTTATGAATGAGCAAGGTGATGTCTATGGTCTTAATCCTAAGCAACGAGAGGAGGTGTGTGCCTTTGTTAGAAAGATTGAAACAACACTACAAGCAACAGATGCTCGTAACGCTTCTTCTCCAGGTTTTACACAGAATCCTTTCGCATACGCTGATTCACACATCACCGTCTACGCCTTCTACGAAAAAATGCTTCAAGCGATTGAAGAAGCCAACAAGCGTGAACAAGCTTCTAAAAAATAACCACCTATGAACCTCGAAGAACTCAAAAAAAATCTTGCGCAAGAATTTAACATTAGCAGTCTTGAAGAAGATGACAGAGATGATATGTTGGACGAAATAGCCAAAACCATCATGAAGCAATTCCTTGATGACATCTACCCAATCTTAGGGGAAAAGAACTTCGACGCACTCCAAGCGTCTGCTTCTATGGGGGTAGAATTCTACGGCACCACACTTAAGCACCTTCTCCCAAACCACCAAGAAGTCTTCGCTCTTTCGAAGAAAAAAGTTCTCGACGCTTTTAACGCAACAGCATAGAATCTGTGCTACACTCGTCTTCACATGACCACTGTGAAGCTCAACAAAAAACAAGAAGAGGCGGTACTTCATACCGAAGGACCGCTTCTTATTGTCGCAGGAGCAGGAGCAGGGAAGACCAAAACCATCACTGAGCGCATTGTACACATCATCAAACAAGGCACCGACCCGAGGTCTATCCTCGCGGTCACCTTCACCA
>CAZCQX010000008.1:0-9092 GCA_964500955.1 uncultured Candidatus Saccharibacteria bacterium
AGAGAGTGTACGGAGAAGTCTAGAAGAAAAGTGGTACATAGTATATAGAGATAGAAAGCTACACAATACTCTTATATGTAGCTGATACTTAGAAGTATATCGTGTATGGGGGGGTGGAAAGAGAGTGGCGTGGGGATAACTCAAAATACAATAGCGTACAGCGTATAGCGTGTAGGAAATACCAGAATGTAGAACCGAGAGTGTAGTAAGCTGTTAGCCATTAGCTCTTAGTGGTGAGCTACTAGCAGAACCCCGCGAAGCCGAAGGCTTCGCGGGGTACTGCTAACAACCAACAACTAAGAGCTAAAGGCTACTATCTGCTACACACTCCGACGCCCTAATGAAGCGTCTCTCTCGCTTTCTTCGCGATATATTTTGCAGAAAGTCCGTATTCTTCATACAACTCTTCCACCTTTCCACTCTGTCCAAACCTATCTTCCACCCCAACGCGCCCAACTCTAATGGGGTAATGCTCGCTTAAGTATTCCGCAACAGCAGACCCAAGACCTCCGGTTACTTGATGTTCCTCAACTGTTACTATCGCTCGCACATCATGCGCAATACGCAAAAGATACCCAACATCAAGTGGTTTAATTTGAGGCATGTTGATAACAGTAACCCCGACACCTTCCTTTTCAAGGAGAAAGGCTGCTTGTATTGCTTCGTATATAATAGGTCCACACCCAATGATTGCAATTTTATGGGTAAACTCTCCCCCGTGTTTATGTTGAGACATATACATAACATATCCTTTGCCGTGATTCCATACATAGTTATCAGGAAGAAGTAGTGGGGTTTTTTCACGGGTAAGACGTAGATATGATGGGTGTGACGTTGTTGCAATATATTCTGTAATTACTCTAGCTTCTATTGCATCACATGGTACGAAAATCTGCATAGTAGGTATAGTGCGCATAATAGCAACATCTTCTATAGCTTGATGTGTTGCTCCGTCTGGTCCAACAGATATACCAGCATGAGCACCAACAATCTTCACCGGCTGATTGTTGTATGCGATGGTGGTACGTATCTGCTCCCAATTTCTCCCAGGAGAAAACATTGCATAACTTGCCATAAAAGGAATATACCCCATTCTAGCCATCCCGCTCGCAAGCCCTGACATTGCCTGCTCTGTGATGCCGACTTCAAAAAATCGATCATGAAACTTAGCGCGAAATGCATCCATTTTCACACTCTCAGTAAGATCAGCACAGAGAGCAACGACGCGCTCATCCTTTTCTCCGGCAATAACAAGACCTTCTCCGAAGCCTTCACGTGTTGCTTTCTCTTCCTGACTCTTGGTAAATAATGTCTTTCTAATAATCATAGTAGTTATAGTTCAGCGTAACGAACTTTGCCCCTAAGTGTGCGGAGTTCCTTAATAGCTTCTTTTGCTTCTGCTTCATTCGGTGCTTTACCATGCCATCTATAGTCGCCTTCGAACTGTGTCACCCCTTTTCCTGGTATCGTATGTGCGATGATTACCGTTGGTGCATCAAGAGTGCTCTTGGCGGTACCAACTGCTCGGACAATATCTTTAAAATCATGTCCGTCTATCTCAATCACGTGGAAGTTAAAGCTCTCCATCTTTGCTTTAAGTGACTCAAGTGGGAGCACGTCTTCTGTGAAGCCGTCAATCTGTATTGTGTTACGATCAATGATAGGAATAACCTTATGAAGCTTGTACTTATTAAGAAGAAGTAGAGACTCCCAGACCTGTCCTTCATTCATCTCACCGTCACCCATGCAACAATAAAAGTATCTATCAGGCTTATGACCTTCGAGTCTATCCATGAGTGCCATACCTATCGCTTGCGAAAGGCCACACCCAAGAGGTCCTGACGATGTCTCGATACCAGGAAGAGTTCCTCTGTGTGGGTGCCCTTGAAGACGTGATCCGAATCTACGCAAGGTCTTCAACTCAGAGACAGAAAAGTATCCCGCGTGCGCCATCGTAGCATATAACACTGGTGCAATATGACCATTAGAAAGTATCACCCTATCACGCTCTGCCCATTCTGGGTGTTGCGGGTTGTGACGAAGAATACGAAAATAAAGCGCAGTGAATACATCAGCCATACCAAGTGATCCAGCAGTGTGGCCACTCCCTGCTTCTGTCAACATTTTAACGATACTCTCCCGTACATCTTCGGCTCTTAGGGTGAGTGCTTGTACTTCTATATCAGTAAGAGAATGCATATACCACAAGTATACCCTTTCCTTGCAATCAAAGGTAGTGAATAAAAAGTAATAACACGATACACGGCACCACCGATCTCAAATCACATATAGAAAGATACTACTAAGAACATGTCAGAGTGCCTCTACAATCTCTGTAGCACTTTTGAAATAGCCCTTAGATGTGTTGTGTCTTTTTAGTATCTTGTAGAACCCATTCGTTTTTTCTTTTAGCAAACGTATCGAAGACAGCACGGCCTAAGAAAAATGGCACTATCATAGGATACAAGAAAAAGAAGTATGGAAAGTTGTGGTAAATCTCCTGTCTGTCGTCAGAAAGCTCGTTACCAAAGTAGAGTGTCATGAGGAACATGGTGAGCATTACCATCACCACAAACGAAGTAATCGTTGTATTGAAGTAAAAGATATCAAACGTTGGCATCTTAGGATGGATCCCTACCGACATCCACCTTGTAAGCACATCAACATAATGAGACACCACCGTATAGAATGCGAAGAATGCTGCGTATAAACCATAAAACACGAACAGGAATGCCATAGGCAACGTAAACATACCGAAGTTGCCGTATTCTTTTTTGAAAAACAACTCTTTATAATCAAGCGAATTCTCGAGAAAACCTCTCGCCCATCGTAGTCTCTGGTAAAAATACCCTTTAAGAGTCGAAGGTCCAACAGTGTACACAAGAGCCTTGTGTGAGTTCATGACTTTGAGTTTATTCTTGTGCATACGAAGTGTTATCTCATAATCTTCAGTGTTGTGCGCTTTTCTATACCCTCCGATTGTGTCGAATACTTCTTTCTTAAAAATAGAAAAAGGGCCAGGCGTCACCTGTATCGCATCTAGTTGCCCAAAAGCCTTTCTCAAAAAAACCCCCATGAGATACTCAACAGCCTGTAAACGTTGTATAAAAGTTCTTGGATTTCTGATATGGATACAAGGCGTAACCGCCTTGGCTTCAGGGTGGTGTTCAAAATAAGAAACGATAGTAGCCAGTGTCTTCTTGCCAACAAAGGAATCTGCATCAAGACATCCGAAAAGCTCGCTGTCTGACTTTTCGAGAGCGAGATTAACCGCATGATGCTTTCCTTGTTTTTCCTCTACATAGACCTCAACAACCCCAGGATGTCTTTCTTTATATGTAGTAGCTATAGCAACAGTTTTGTCTTTGCTGTTATTGTCAACGACAATTATTCTCAAACTTTCTTTTGGATACTCAAGCTCAAGAAGAGAGTCAAGTGTCCCTGCTAGAGTTTTTTCTTCGTTCCAACATGGAACAGCAACAGTGACTGTTGGATACCGTGTTAGGGAAAAAGATTCTTCGTCTTTGATTTTTTTCTTATTTTCAAAAAAAGAAAGGAGAAGGAGTACCTGAAAATACATTGAAAGAAACAAGAATGGGAACATGAGTGCCTGTGATATCTGTTCTACCATACGGGGTGACTAATTATTTTTTAGATGAAGTAGTCGCAGAAGTGGATGATGCGGTATCTGTAGACTTTAATGTGTCAGGAAGGAGGTCTTCCATCTCTTCTATCGACTTATATCCTGTATAGACCTTGTCTTCGACAACAAGCGCAGGGAGTGCTTTTTCGATACGATAAATAGCTTTTAGTGAGTCAATAACTGATAGGTCAAGGTTATAATCAAAGGAATACACTCGAAGCTCTGGATACTTCTCTTTCAAGCGAGTAAGGACATACCCCTCTCTTTTACAGTCAGGACAATCCCCTTCGTTAGAGTAAAAGTAGATCACAAACACAGGCTTCTTCACCGCACCACACTTCTCAGCAAGTTTTTTTGAGAGAAGATAATCCTTCACTTGAAGGAGAGAGTAATACTTCTTAAGGTATACAACGTCTTGATCTGTCTCCCCTCGTTCATTTTCTGTGTGAGAAAGCTTGTCTCCGAGAGTGTTCAACTCAACAGAGAGAATTGAGTACCCTACATTCTGACAAGACACTTCCTTAAGGAGGTCGAACTGCGTCTCACTAGAGAGAATATCTATAGCGATATTGTCTTGAATAAACTTAACATTCTCAACACGCTTATTAGAAAAATACGTTGATGCAAAAAACGCTGTAGTGAAAATAGCGACAGTCACAAAAAAGGTGAAGAGGTATTTTTTTGTATCGATCATACATGTTGTCTTTTATAGTGAAGACAGTTACATCTACACTGCGACGTGGAAATATGCTGTCGCATATTTGGAGCCAGAACTCGGGCTCGAACCGAGGACCTATTGTTTACAAAACAATTGCTCTACCAACTGAGCTATTCTGGCTTTTATTTCAAATGTAGGTACCATTCTAACATAATCGAACAAAAAAGTCGATGGGTATATTTGGTGTAAACCAGTAAGGACAAGGCCATCGGCACAGGGTGTGAAAAGTTCTACTTCTCACACCCTGTGCCGATGTATATTGGGCATTCCACACCCTCACCCTCCCTCACTCCCCACCTAAGGGTTCTTCTCTCCAACACCTGAAATATCTCCAGCGTTCACCACGATATCAAGAGAAGGTCGGTACACATAAATTGCGGTATCGAACACTACCACCACATCACCATTTTCTACATCTTTGAAAAAAGCTTGTGTATCTTTTATGCGAGAAGCATCTTGCACGATGGCAACTTGAGGATCACCTTTTGGAAGCATGATATGCCTTCCGAGCGCCTTAAGAACTTCCTCTCCTGTCTTTGGTTGAGTGGCTACAGTTCCTGCTTTGAGTTCTTCTTGTGTAAGAGTTCTTAGTCTGTACTGAGAATAAATAGTCATACACGCGAAGAACACAACAAGAAGAGAGAGTCCTCCGACTATCATTTTTATCTTTCGTTGCTTTTGTTTTCTTTTTTCTATCTTTTGTTTTATGAGAAGAGCTTCTTCACCAAGAACATACGATGCTTCGTCAAGATGTACCACCGCCTCACGCTCAGCTTTTGTAAGATAACGCTTGAATAATGAAATAAAAGAAGAAAATTTCATAGGACTTATAGTTATTTAAGTATATCACACCCGATTGTTTCGTTAGCTTTTATGCGTGTAGTGGTGTACCAGTTTCCTGTTGCGATACGAAGAGGAATGAACGTTGCAACATAAATTCTGTTGGATGTCTGAAAACGCTTCACCGCCGAACGAGTAAGTGGGCCGAACACTCCGCTTAGCGGAAGCTTCTCGCCTTGCACTATGTTAAGGAACTGTTGCACCTTCTTAACCTCATCTCCTCTATCTCCATATTTTACATTAGTTCTAAAGAAAGGACACGCAGTAACAACAATAGGTTCACCGCAACCCTTCGTAGTCTGTCTCTCTATCTGTCGCTGGCTTAAGGTGTACACTGTTCCCGTTGGATTCTTGAGCCTCATCGGGTCAAGAATAAAGCTTCTGTACTTAACCTGCCAACGCTTAACCGCTAAGACATCTGCTTCTTCGTAGACACCGTTGACGACAAGTCGTTCCCCTTCGTAGGTGTTAAGGAACATTTCTAGTTTTTTCACATCTTCCTTGTTGTTATTCAACCGAATATCAATAGGAGCAGAAAAAGTAACACGGGTCGTACACGTTGATCCGTTCGTAGTAAGAATCGTAGAAGTATCTCGTGGTTGACTTATTATACTAGACGATGCCAAGGGAGGAAAAGCCGTCGTGGTGGTTGCAACTTTTGGAAAAACATAGTACCCACCAGAGATAGTGATAGCAGGAGGGGTGACAGGTGGAGTTGGGGTGCTCGTAGTTGTGGAGGTGGCGCCTACGGAACCAAACGATGAGAACGCTTGACTCCCGACCCCAACGAACTCACCTCCTACAGGCTGTGCCGACGATTGAAGTACATACCCATTTCCAGAAAACGCTCCCTGAATAGGTGAAAATGTTTGTTCAACTCTATAACCATTTCCCGAAACCGTTTCCCCGTGCACAAGAGAAAAAGAAACTACAATGAAAGGCAAGAGAAAAAATAAAAGACGTCTACGTATCATGTGCTATATGGTACCACCTCCTAGTACCTCTTGCGAAGAGGAAGAGCTTTCACTTGTTACAGGTGTTGGGTCAAGGAATGGTTGTGAGCTGGTAGTATCTTCTGTTGTTTGAGTATCTTGCTGTTGGTTGCTATCAAGTAGCGGTGTTGACGGTATCCCTAATAATTCTGATGGCGTAGAGGTTGCTTCTGTGGTACCTGTTGTAGATGAAGCATTAGTAGATTGATCCGTAGTGGTAGACGACTCAAGGGGAGTATACGGTGGCACAGTAGACTGCTCTTGATTTGTTACGTTCATCACACGCTCCACCTCATCTCCAGTAAGACAAATATTCTCACCACTTGCTTTTTGTACACAAAGTTTATGCGTATACACTTCACGTGCGAACAACTTGTCGAAGTATCCAGTAACCGCAGATACCTTCACTGCAACATATTCCTTCACCACAGAGAGACCATTCACGAACCGCTCTCTAAGTGAGCTTTCAACAGAGGGTGTGAGTTCTGTAGACGATGCAATCGATGTGAGGTATGTAATACCTTCGATTCCTGAGAGTGTATACGTATGTTCTTTATTTTCAACCACCATCATAATAAGAGAAGATGTAGCAAAAGGTGAAGAATCAGAAAGTGCACGACCAATGGAATGTCCGCTTTCTGTAAGCGCCATCGCATACCCTTCTGTTGTGGAAGATACCGTGAGGTAGTCTCCTTTCTTTACTGCGCCGGTTACATAGACAGGAACACGTCCAGAGAAGGCAACAGGGAGACTGTTTATTGTGTTACCACCAAGAATGATGCCTGGGTTAGTAGAGATAACACCGAGAACCTCTTCTCCTGTAATAGCTTTTTTGATAGTAGAAAGAACATATAATGTCGTCGATCCATTTACTAACTCTTGATTCCAGATTTCTGTTGTTGTAGCAAGAGAGACCACTATTCCAGGAATAATTGTTGTGTCAGACGTTGTGTAATTTTCTGCTAAGTCAGCACCTGAATTAATCGTTGTTCCACCGTCGGTGAACAGATCACCATCTGAATCGATGCGAAATTTAACATTTCCAGTTGAGCCAACGTCAGTGATTATTTTGAATAAATCTAGATTAGATGTTGATGTAGCCATAGATACACTTAACTGATTAGTGAATGATCCAGCACCTAGTGAATTCACGCCACCAACACCGACAGTTACGCCAATACCCGCATCAAGAATACCTTTAAGAGTAATATTATTTCTTACTTGCAGAACACCTGTTTCTAGGGAGTGTATAAGGGCTGAAGTGGTTTCAACACCTCCGATATCAATTACATAAAAATTGCTTGAACTTTGATTTCTTGTAGCATATGCGTACCCACCAGACACAAAGACATCTGACGGATTTGATCCAATTGTTTTTGAATACACTACTGATAAACTTCTTGGATCAGAAATATCTACAACAGACATGGTGTTAGAATAACCATTAACAACGTATGCATAACGTCCTGAGATAAACATACCATCAGGCTCCGCTTGTACTGTCGTCGTGGCTACAACAGAAAGATTCGTTGGATCTACTATATTAATAGAAGCAAAAATCCCGTTGGTAGAATAATCACCATACGTAACGAAGAGATGTCCGTTAGAGACTGAAATAGATCGAACATAGTCACCTCCAGCGGGTCCTGGTTGGATAGCACCGAGCGTTTTTACATTTGCAGGATTAGATACATCGAATGCGGTAACATAATTCCCAGATCCGTGAGCATAGAGATACTTACCGTCAAAAGCAAGTTCGTATACTCCATATGTCGCCACAGAAGTCGTAGAGACAATAACAGGAGAAGATGGTTTTGAAATATCAATCACTGCAAGAGTGCTACTGCCATAGTTTGCTACGTACGCATACTTTCCTGAAACAATAACATCTGTTGGTGCATTACCTGATGTAGATGTCGAAACAACAACAGGAAAAGATGGTTTTGAAATATCTAATATTGTAAGTGTACTTGAAGAGTAATTAGTTACATATGCATAGGAGCCTTGTACAAAAACCTTATTCGGGTTTCCTCCCAATGTGGTAGTAGTCGCAAGAACGGGGTATGAAGGTTTACTTATGTCTACAATACTGAGACTTCTTCCTGAATAGTTTGCGGTATATGCGTATGAACCAGAAACAAAGACCTTAAAAGGTCCATTTCCGACTGTTGTTGATGAAGCAGTAACCCACTGCATTGAACTTGTTGCAGTATTATCTATATTACCGATTACCCTAAGAGCAGTTCTCGCCCCAGATGTTCCAAAAAGAGTAGTTGTCCCTTGTACCAGTAATTTCGAGTTATCAAAAAACGGAGTAGTGGTAGCAAGCAGAAGAGATCCATATTGATTGATAGTGAACAGTGAAAGTCCAGTCGACGACGCCACATTAAATGGATTCACCCCCGATGAGCCCTGAACATTAAAGGCATAACTTGATGATGTTGCATTGATACCTGCCACAGTGCCATTATCAAGGAGAGTTGAAGTCCCCAGTGTTGTTGATGTCAACCAACGAGTAGTATACCCAAACATTCCGCCTGTAACCCCTGCTCCACCTGTAATACCGAGTGATGATGTTGCTACCCAACGAGTAGAAGTGCCTACTGTCTGAAGAATATACCCATTAGTACCAGAGGATCCTAGTGCGTCATAGAGATATCCTGATAAAGAGAGATTAGTGGTAGAAGCGTTAGAGAGGGTGGTTTGTCCTGTAACATTAATCGTAGACGAGAATGATCCAGTGGTACCAACAAGCGCTCCGTAGAGAGTGTTAGCAGAAATACCTCCTGTTGAAGACGCATTAGTAAAGTGGAACTTGCCACCTACAGTGAGATCTCCGGTAGTAGAAGCGGTTCCCACAGTAAGGAGTCCTGTCTGATCAAGAGTAAGGAGAGAGGTG
>CAZCQX010000009.1:0-8905 GCA_964500955.1 uncultured Candidatus Saccharibacteria bacterium
AAGCTCCTTTCCTTTCAAACTTTCAGGCACATCACCTTTTGCCATACGAATGGCGAGACCTTCCACTACCGCAGTCTTTCCTGTTCCTGCTTCTCCAATAAGTATTGGGTTGTTCTTAGTGCGACGCGAGAGGATCTGCATGAGACGCATAATTTCAGTATCACGTCCGATCACAGGATCGAGCTTATCCTCACGTGCCATGTCGGTGAAGTTGCGTGTGTACTTAGCGAGAGCTTTGTTCTTCTTCGGACCTTGGGCTTCAGTAATATTCTCTGTGCGTAACTCTTCGAGTATGTGATATGCCTGCTCCTTATCAATACGAAAACGAGAAAGTATCTCACGTATCTGACCTTGTGACTCGAGGAGCGCAAGGAAGAGATGCTCAGTGGAGACGAATTCATCATTCATTGACTGTGCAACCTTAAGAGAGTTCTCAAGTGTGGTTGCAAGTTCTGGTGTGAGATACATCTGATACGATGGACTCATAGTACCAGAACCGCCAGGAACTTCGATAGCATCGATAATACTATCCGTGAGATGAATGATGTCTATCTCAAGCTTTTCGAGAATTGCATGCACAAGAGACTCTTCTTGTGTAAGAAGAGCACCCATGAGGTGAAGTGGGTTCACTTGATTCTGCCCACGCTCAATCGCAAGCTCATGCGCACGACGGATCACCTCTTTTGCTTTGGTGGTGAAATTATTAAATGATGGAGGCATAGATAGACAGTTACTAGCTTGTAGCGATTAGCGTATAGCTAACACGAAACAACTAATGACAAATTATTCTTACTAATACTTACTAATAACTAATCAAATACATATACAGTGTAGCAGTTTTCGGTCATTCGGTCGCAGTGGATAAGCAGACTATTCAGGGGTATCTTTACATTCTCAAATAATAGAATAATAGTCAACTTGACAAAAGCAATATATTATAGCATAATATTAGTATCGTACTTTTTTAAAAGGAATGTGTCATGAACACCCCCCGAGATTTTATCAGGAGTCTGTTTTTGGCGGTAGTAACAACAGTCATTGTCCTTGTGACGATACTGTTCACCGTAGCAGTCATCAACTTTCTGATTGCACCATTGTTGGTCAAAGCCTCCACACAACTTGCAAACGTCGAATGGATGCCTCTTTTCCAATTCCTACTATTTGTAGCCGCAACATCCGCTCTTTT
Source organism: uncultured Candidatus Saccharibacteria bacterium (assembly GCA_964500955.1). Taxonomy (GTDB): domain Bacteria; phylum Patescibacteriota; class Minisyncoccia; order Phycocordibacterales; family UBA5272; genus UBA11704. Next base: position 1,187 of record CAZCQX010000009.1, read on the forward strand.
TCTGCTCTTGAAGATTTCTATCTTCCGAACAAAGAAAGGTTGAAGGCCGTTAGCAGGCACATACCCATCGACACCCTCAAAGGGGTGTCGATTTTTATATATCACAAACAGACTATTCACCCTCTACACCCTTTCCTCAACTGTGTGCCAATCAATATGTGACATGAAGGTGTTGATATACTCTGCGCGCTTAAGTCCGTAATCCACCATAAACGCATGCTCGAAAATATCAGCCACAAGAAGCGGTGTAGTACCTGCGAGGTTGCCAGTATTGTGTTCGTCTACCCATACATTGAAAAGTCTCCCTGTCCCTTTGTCGTGTGCAAGAACCACCCATCCGATACCACGCATTGCACACATGGCACGAAATTCTTTTTCCCAATTTTCTAGAGACCCCCATGTTGCGATAATCTTCGGCTTGAGCGCTCGATCGCTTAACCCTACTGCATGCTTCGCAATGTTACCGAAATATAACTCATGAAGACGCATACCGTTCCACTCCCAACCGAAACGTCGATGAAGTTCTGCGTATTCTGGAGTTCCCGGTTCCATAGCCTTCATCTGATCGATAAGCTTGTTGGTGTTGGTCACATACCCTTGATAGAGAGTGAAGTGGTTAGTAAGGAGTGTGTCACTCATTCCGTCGATACCTAGTAGGTATGAGAAGTCTTTTGGTGTATATGGTTGCATACTTATTGTGTTACGAATGATAAAAAATAAATGTATTCTTTTTAGTATAAACTATTTTGCATACTTTTCCGTAATTTCTTTCATAGCATCCACCAAAGCAAACATGTCGCGCTCTTTTGTGTTTCTCCCCATAGTGATGCGAATATTTTCTTTCGCTTCTTCTTCTGTTGCTCCGAGTGCTTGGAGCACATAACTTCCGTCTGTTTCCATGGACGCACACGCACTCTTATGCGACACCGCGAATCCTCGTGCATCTAATCTTAGTATCATTTCCTCACTTGATATACCAGGCACACGGCAGTTGATATTGTTAGGGAGACGGTTCTCGGTTTTTAGCTTTTCGCTTTTAGCTTTTGGTGAAGACTGAATATATTCATCGAACCCCCCATAGAAAACAATAGAAGGGATGGCTTGTTGTAGTCTTGTAACCGTTTCGTCACGAAGTGTACGAAGACGAGTGCTTTCTTTTTCTCGTAATTCTTGCGCTTCTTTGAGTGCTGTACCAAACGCGTACGCTCCAGCAGTGTTCTCAGTTCCACTACGAAGCGAACGCTCCTGACCCCCGCCATATAGAGGAGAAGTAAGATGAACGCCTTCGCGCTTATAAAGAAGCGCAACGCCTTTTGGTCCGTAACACTTACTACTATTGAGTGTCATCATATGCACCTTGAGCCGAAGAACGTTAAGGTCAAGGTAGTTTCCCGCCTGACATGCATCTGTGTGCACGTAAGGATAAGAGGTAAAAGTTTTCCCATGTTCTCTCTTCCATTCATCAACCACACGACCTATTTCTTTTATTGGTTGAATAGTTCCTATCTCATTATTTGCATACATTACTGTCACCAAAATAGTTTCCTCGCAAAGCGCTTCACGAAGATCGCTTACTTTTACAATTCCTGTAGTGTACACAGGAAGATAGGTTGCTCGGATCTTCCCTTCTCTTTCTAGGTGCTTAATCGGCTCCAGTATTGCCGGATGTTCTATGGATGAAGTAATAATATGAGGAAGAGTGGAGGTCTTTTGTGTTTGGTTTTTAGATTTTTCATACGCACTGTAGGCACCGAGCACAGCAATGTTGCATGACTCTGTACCTGAACCTGTAAAATATACTTCATACGCATGAGCATTCAACTCTGTAGCACAGAGAGCTCGCGCTTTATCAAGAAGAACCCCAGCGTCTGCACCTTCTTTATGAATACCTGATGGGTTCCCATACAAAAGAAGAGTATCCATAAGTGCCCGCTTCGCTTGTAGACTCATCTGGGTTGCGCCCGCATGGTCAAGATAGACTCTACGACTTTGTATGTTTGTACGAAAAAGTTTTTTGAACATAGCTACACTCTACCATGATTCCACACCCAAAGAGTAGTTGATAAAAGCTACGATACATAACAAGGAAGACTGTCGTCTACGAAAAAGAGTCGCGCTCCGCGCGACTCCACCCATTCTGGGCCTACCCTTCTTGTATAAAAAAGAAAACCCCCAGCGTGAATGGCTGGGGGCGTCAGAACTTTCTTGGCACACCGCGAACTCTGACTATCCACGATGTCGATCTTTCGATCTTGCCGATACGCGATGGTACAATCTTCTTGAAAAAACATTTGGCCGAAAGAAGGGGGGGCTGTAATGTACTTACCTTTACGAGCCTGAGAATCTCAGGTTCTGCGTTTTTTTCTCCTTTTCTGGTTGATGCTCACTGACCTCAGTGAGCTCCCGCCGTGGCACACGGGAATGCGCCAATCGGCCTTTAGGATCGCCAGCACATCTGGCGGATACGGTAACGAGTCATCGTTACGGCTCCAATGTTGCTAAGCTGTGAACGGCGATGTTCACCAGCTTAAGGTTGATGAAAATGGTGGTCCGGGGCAACGCGAGACGCGCTCCGGACCGGCCGGCGCCCAGGGTTCAGAACAGTTTACGACTCTTCGGGAACGGACTTCGCATGCCGATCTCCTTAGGTTGTGAAGTCTTGTGGACCTCTTGTGAAAGAACCCTTCACTCACGACACATAACGTCGAGACGTCTGCGAATAGTGACATGAAGGAACGGTGTGCAGTGGAAGACGATGTTGGCGTACGCCAGCGCATCTTAGAACTTCTGACGGATGACGCGAGCGACCGCGATACGAGGCAACACCTCGAAATAGTCGACGTCTACCACCGCACGTTACATAGTATAGCACATGTATAATTTTTGTCAAGCATACCAGCCAGAACATCAACCGAACCAAAGACACCCCAACCCCACACAAGGAGGATAGACCTTTTCATCTTATACTTTTATTCACAACACCTCCCTGTCATGTGTGGTACACTTTCGTCATATAAAGCATACACACTATGACCACGCTTTCCTCAATATTTGCAGTACTTCACGCTTCCCCTATCATCCCGCTCACTTCTGCGCTAGTTGTACTCTTCGGGTATACACTTTTTCTTCATTATAAAATGCTTCGTTTTACTAAAGGTGAGTCAGGTGCATCACTTGAAGAGGTCATTCGTAAGTGTGTAGACGGTATCGCAAAGATAGAAGAGCGAAATGAATTCATCTCACAGTACGCACTCACGTTAGACGAACGTCTCTCTCATGCACTCAGAAACGCACAGACCATCCGTTACAAAGCATTCGAAACCAATGGATCAAATCAGAGTTTTTCTATTGCACTTCTTAATGAACGTGGTAACGGGGTCATCATTTCCTCTCTCCACGCGCATGACAGAATCAACACCTTCGCGAAGCCGGTAACCGGATATAAAAGTACGTATGAACTCACCGAAGAAGAAGCAGGTGTCCTTAAAAGTGCACGAAAAGAACATAAAGCAACCTCAAAACTACAAGAGCTCGCAGACGAGGAAGAGGAAGAATAACGAAGAATCAAGGAGAAACGACAAAATGCCTCTATCTATTATTTGATTTATGTGGTATAATTATCCACATTATTTTTATGTCAAAAACACCTACACAAAAAGGGGTTGTTGCTCGTCAGCCGGTCATTGCAGTGCTCGGACATGTTGACCATGGCAAATCATCTCTCCTAGACTTTATTAGAAAATCAAACGTCGTTGACGGCGAAGCTGGTGGCATCACTCAGCGTATCTCGTCATACGAAGTACAGCATAAGACCGCAGACGGACTCGTGCGTCCTATCACCTTTCTCGACACTCCAGGACACGCAGCATTCCAGACAATGCGTGAACGTGGTGTAGAAATAGCAGATATCGCGATTCTTATCGTGTCTGCAGAAGACGGCGTGAAAGCTCAGACGCTCGAAGCGTGGAAGACTATCGATGCACGCAAGATACCTTACGTGGTCGCGGTTAACAAGATAGACAAGCCAGGTGCCGACATCCAAAAAACAAAAACCTCTCTCGTAGAACACGGTATCTATATCGAAGGGTGGGGTGGTGACATTCCTTGTGTAGAAATCTCTGCGAAGACCGGTCAAGGTGTAGACTTCCTTCTTGAGACCCTCCTCCTTCTCGTTGATATGAACGAGCTCACCGCCAACCTCGACACTGACGCTACAGGGTATGTGCTTGAAAGTTTCGTAGATCAGAAGCGTGGCATCTCCGCAGCACTTGTACTAAAAGACGGTACCCTTCCAGCCTCTGGTGCGATACTTGCAGGAACTGCTATGTCCCCTATTCGTATTATCGAAGATTTCGTAGGTCGCCCGATTAAGAACCCTCGCGCAGGACAGCCAATAAAAGTGACCGGCTTCGATGAGATTCCTTCTGCTGGTGCTATTTTTATTTCTTCATCTGATAAAAAAGAAGTAGAAGCTCTTCAAGAAGAAGCACATGCCAACAGCAAGCGTGCAGTGCTCGACCCTCGTATCTATCGCAACGCAAAAGTGGTGATACCAGTAGTAGTGAAAGCTGACTCCCTAGGAACTTTAGATGCGGTCAAGCTCGAACTCAAGAAACGCGAGACTGATGATGTAAAAGTGAAAATCATCGCCGAAGGTGTGGGCAACATCACAGAAGGTGACATCATGCTCGCTTCATCTGATGAAAAAACAGTGATCATCGGATTCGCTATCAAGATGGAAGCAAAGGCTCGTGATCAGGCTGATCGTTTCAACCTTCACCCAACATTATTTGATATTATCTACAAACTTTCAGAATGGTTCGACACTATTGTAGAAGAAAGACTTCCTTACGAAGAACACGAGACTGTTCTTGGCACACTCAAAGTACTCAAAACCTTCAGCTCTCAAAAAGATAAGCATGTTATCGGTGGACGTGTAGAGACAGGTCGTATCGAGAACGGATCTATGGTAAGAGTTGTTCGTCGTGGTGTAGAACTAGGCAAGGGTCGCATTGTTGAACTCCAATCACAAAAGATAAAGACAAGTACCGTTATCGAAGGCAACGAGTGTGGTCTCATGGTAGAGACAAAGGTTGAGATGATTCCTTCTGATGTACTAGAAATCATCCTTGTCGAAAAGAAAAGAATATAAATCTTATACACGTATGCATGCAGACACTCCAAAAACAGAACGACAACTAAAAGTCGAACAGCAAGTGCTCGGTCTCTCTCAAGACTTCTTCCAACGTGAATCATCGGGGCTTTCTATGATCACTGTAACTCGTGCAGAAGTCTCTCGTGATATGCGACACGGCACCATCTTCATCTCAGTGCTTCCTGAAGATAAAGAAGAGGCAGCGATCAATTTCGCTAAGCGTATGCGAAGCGACCTACGTCACTACATCATGAAGCGACTTCCAGTGCGAGTGATTCCTTTCTTCGAAGTGGAGATAGACTACGGCGAGAAGAATCGTCAACACATCGACACTCTTCTTCGTGAAGAAAAAGCGAAAGAATCCGAAACACCTGAAAAAGAAAACCAATAAGAAAAAATAGCCACGTCTATGTGGCTGTTTTGGTGTGAGATCTAATGCGTCAGTCAGAGATCAATATCCCTGAAAGGATGTGAGAGCTTGTTTGCTTCCCGAAGAAGTTCATCACTTGAAAACCTTTTCCTAGGGAGCTCTCTCCAAGGGACTGCGATATCTTTTCCTTCTGATGGACGATAAATCTGCAGATAGCCAAGACGGGCAATGTCACACTTGAGAGTCTCTGGATTACGTCTTGAGTAATGATCGATCTGACAGTTATGAATACGCTTGAGCGGGTCTTTAGAAAACTCCATCTCTTTGTACTCCATCGGGGTCATCTGCTGGAACAGGATACGGAACGCTTTCATCACTTCCCCGTGACACACAACGATAACGTTTGGCACATCGGCACGCACCAAGGTGTCAATGAAATCACGGATACGGATAATGAGATCTTTGAATGACTCCCCGTTGTGAGGAGCCCAGAAGAATGGTTCAACCGTATGTAGAGTAATCGCCTGGGCGAACTTCTCTCGACGTTCTTCCTCTGTGTAATTATCAAGGTCACCCCAATCTCGTTCTGTTATCCTTGGATCAATAACCCATTCTGCACGGATGATTTCGAGAAGTCCCGCAGTTTTCATTGCCCGAGAATACGAAGAGACGTACATTCGGTCAAAAAACATGCTGTGCTCTCGGCACATCTTGTTCAAAAAAACACCGGTAGCCTTTGCTTGCTCTGTCCCCTTCTTGGTGAATGGCCAGTGTGCAGTATGAGTTCCACGCAGACGTTCCGCGAGCGAAAGGTCACCCCTTTCTCTCATACGATTCGCGAGATTGCCGAGAGATTCGCCATGGCGAACAATGAGAAGATTAACGGGCATCATGATGCTATAACTCCTTACATCTATATGGTTAGCAGTCTGGTACAACGAACATACAAACTCCATCCTACAAGACTTGTTCAATAAAGTAAAACATGTAGAGCGTAGAAAGTGTATAAAATTAAGAATACACTGACAATGTTTAGAAATAAGCGTCAAGAAATTGCTTGACATTTTACATATTTACTGTAGTATGTTATAAGCGAAATAACTATTCGCTTCTCGTGGTTCTTTTTTTAAATTTTTCTTCTTTAGGAGATTCCAAATGAGCAAGCCTCATTATGATTCTGGTGTCGATTTTGTTCGTCGCCGTGCAAGTGCCGAAGGTGCTCGTCGTCCCCATACTCCGCCGTCTGCCACTTCGGCAGGTCAGCAAACCTATGGTGACGAAGAGATCCTGTCTGAGTGTCGCAAGATGCTCGCTCAGACAGAGGGTATCTACCATCTGTTCGGTACGGCTGTCGAAGTGATGCAACCGCACACAGACAAAAATTTCATAGTGCTCAAGTTCCTGGGCGGTCTTCCGGATTGTCCGCTTCTGCGGGCTGGTGTTCGGCCAGGCCTTTTCGTCCCGTTCTCGATGTTCATGAACTTCTGGCGAAAGCCTGGGGAAATGCAGAAGGAGAGCGAGAACGAACTGGGGTTCCATCAGAAACTCTTCTCGGCGTTCCTTTTGGGTAACCCCGTTGTCCAGGATGCACTCCGCTTGAACGCAAAAGCTCGCCACGATGCTCGCATCGCGAATGAGCAAGCCGTTGCGAACAACATCCTGGCCAGCGCGAAACCTTCCTTTGTGCGCCCCAAGCGCAAGCCTGCACAACTTCAGTCCATTGTCGGTCTCGTCGACACCCCTTGGGGTATCTGGAAGACAGATGACGGTATCGAGTTGACCGCTTGTCGCCTTGGGTTCGGCAACAAGCCGGACACCCGAGTCATCCGCGTGACTGATACACCGTCTGGACATCCGTTTGAAGTGATGAAGGAGAAGAAGATCTTCGTCTTCCAATCGGCGCTTGCATACGGTAGTGACAAACCGTCGACAGGTGAAATGAACGAAAAAGCGAAGCTTGCGAAAGAACTGCGCACCTACGCGCGCAAACTTCTCGCAGACGCCAACTACACGTTCAAGCAACCCGACGAACAACAAAAGTCTCCACATGACACACCAGACATCTCGTCGATGGCAGGCGTTGACCAGGAGCACCACGTTGCTCTCGGTTACGCGGAGGAGTCTCCTCTTGTAGAAGGCGTCATTTCCATGCGCGGTGTTGATCAAGAACATCTTGCAGAAGAAGCCTGATCTT
>CAZCQX010000010.1:0-8876 GCA_964500955.1 uncultured Candidatus Saccharibacteria bacterium
TCATATGAGAAAGGGCTTATATCTGTGAAGCTCGACAAGTTGGCTAAAGTAGTGCTTGCTCCATCAGCTTTTCTCCAATATGGTATCCACGCAGCCTTACTGAATGTTGTTACCGCATAAGCATCAGAAAAGAGTCCCGCAAAAAGTGTCACAATAAGTAGTAGTTTCTTCATCTCTACACTATAGCATACAAAAGAAAAACAACCCGACATCTGTCGAGCTGTTTGGTTGGGGCTTGGTATGACTTTTCGGTCTTCATTCTCCTGACCACGGAAGGGCAGTAGCGTTCACAGGAACGCCGTCTTTGTAGATATTCACACCTTCACGGTACAAGACGATCGCTTGCACCTTTCTCGTGGTGTACTCGATCTTCACCGCGAACGGGTCGCCGGGGTTCATGAGAACGTAGTACGTCCGATGTCCGTCCGGCGCAATGTAGACCATCGTGCGGAGTTTCAGTGCGCGCGCTGCGCGGAGACAGTCAGCCGTGGAAAGCGTCACACCGAGTCGCTTGAATCCGCTGATGCATCCTTCGCCAGGAGCGAAGGTGCCGACACGAATCTCGTACGATGGCGGAGTGTAGGTGTAGAGCGAAAAGAGAGGAGCTGTGTAATTGTACCCTTCTTTCGCTTCCTGTTGAGTCGCCTGCGAAGCGGGGTCAGTTGTGTACACCGACGCCGACGCAGAAAGGACGACCGCGAAAAGAAAGGAAGAAATGACCAGAAAGAACCGCATGTAACCTCCAAAAAAAGTTAAAAAGTTGAGACGAACAATCTCTTATAGTGTAGCACTAATAGTTGACAAAGTCAATATCTTGTTGTTTTAGAAAACACCCAGACTGTACAACTTTTTACTAATAAAGAGCACACAAGAACATATGAATATCTCACGAAAAGCGCCCCTTCATGTGGGGTGCTTTTTCTTCTGCCACTATTCTTAACTGTGTGCTCGTGAGTTACTTCTTCTTCACTTCAAGACCGAGCTCACGAAGCGCTTTTGGTGTTGCAGGAGCTGGCGCTTGCATGAGAAGATCTTTTCCTTCCCCTGTCTTTGGGAACGCTATCACTTCACGAATATTCGGCTCATTAAGAAGTATCATGAGAAGTCGATCGAGCCCCCATGCGATACCACCATGAGGAGGTGTTCCCGATCCAAGCGCTCGCAACATGTGCCCGAAGTTAGATTCAATACGTTCATCGCTATACCCCATAATCTCGAACACCTTTCGAAGAGCATCTGGTGCATGGTTACGAATAGACCCTCCACCGATTTCGTATCCGTTAAGCGCCACATCATACTGACTCGTCATAATATCTCCAATATGTGCGCCACTCTTTCCTTCCATAAGCCAATCCATGTGTGCATCGTGTGGCTTACTGAATGGGTTATGGGTAAAGGTCCACATACCTGTATCATCCACATTGTCTTCTCCTGTCTTTTCGAACATTGGAAAATCGATCACCCAACAAAATGCGAGAAGGTTAGGATCGTTCTTGTCCTCTCGTAGGTCTGGCTTATCAGAGTTGTACTTTTCCATAGCCTCTTTGTAGGTAAGCACCGGAAATGGTACCTGTTGTATCTTCTTCTCTGGGAAGAGCGTCGTCACAAGCTTGATGAGTAGATCTTCATTTAACTTCATCACATCTTCACGAGATACGAAACTCATTTCGAGGTCCATCTGTGTGAACTCTGGCTGACGATCACCACGAGTATCCTCGTCGCGCATACACTTAGCAACTTGGAAATAGCGTTCGAACCCTCCCGACATAAGAAGCTGTTTATACTGCTGAGGAGATTGTGGGAGTGCATAAAAATTTCCCTGCCAAATACGAGATGGAACAATATACGAGCGAGATCCTTCTGGTGTTGGATTGGTAAGGAGCGGGGTTTCGATTTCAAAAAAGTTTTGAAGGTCAAGCTCGTCACGGACAAGCTTGATCACTTTGTGACGCATGGTGATGTTGCGCTGTAGACGATCACGTCGCTGGTCGAGATAACGCTTCTCGAGACGCACCTCCTCGCCTATCTCATATCCATCAGTATGAATATCAAACGCTGGAGTAGATGCTTCATTGAGCACAACAATGGCGAGCACTTCAAGTTCCACGTCTCCATTTAGGACATCTTGTTTTATGTTTCTTTCTGGACGCTTGTTCACCATTCCGGTGACTTCTACCACCCACTCAGGACGAACCTTCTGTGCAACCTCGAGCGCTTCTGTATGGTTCGGGAGCACCACTGCCTGCACCTTTCCTGTAACGTCACGAAGGTCCAAGAAAACCATCTTCCCTTGGTCACGACGAACATCGATCCACCCCTTAAAAGTAATCTGCTGACCAACAGCTTGAGAAATATCTTTACTATATGTGCGCATATCTCTACATACTACCAAAATTATTCCCTTTTTAAAACAGTGCCGAGCGCTTCCTCTGTTACACCGCTTGCGTATACATCGCACATTCTGTTAGTGTTGAGAGAGTGTTCTTTTTTCTAAAGGAGTAAAGAGAAATGTTCGTACCCAACTATCTACCTCCTCACACGGTTGAGTTTTGTATCGGTCCAGACGTAGACGAAGATAGACGAAGGTGGATAGAAAGAGTCTGCCTTCTCGTTGAATCAATGGAACAAACTGTTGAAGTGAGGTTCCTAGACTACTTCGAAACAGCTCACATGCACGAGTACTCAGGAGTTATAGTGTTTATGGAGGACAGCACTTTCGCGGAAGACCTGGCTCTTGCAGAAGATATCTCTGAGTTGCTCATCTCAGGATTGAATAAATGTTCTGTTGGTCTATTAAGTAAGGTGAAGATTTTTATCTGTTTCAAAAATGACTTAAGCTACGGTCATGTGGAGGCGTTTGCACTCATGTACAACGTGAACCCTGGCCACATACTACATCAGGAAGGCTCTGTCACGTACTCCTTTCCAAGATGCGCTCCGGATATATTTGGCAGGAAGCACCTAAGCTAAAAACAACCACCGAGGTGGTTGTTTTCTTTTTTCAATGTTTTTGCGTGGTTTGATTATGACAACCCAACCTGTGTGCGAACTTGTGTCATAGTCTCGCTTGCTTTTGCGCAAGCCTTTATACCACCCGCATGAAGTATCTCTACGATTCTCTCAGGGTGTGCCATCAGCTCATCAAAGACTTGCTTCTTCCCTTCACGCCATCTCATGATAGTTGCGAGCAAGTCTTCCTTCGCTTCCTTGTAGCCATAAGAGACCCCCACTCTCTCGCCTGACTGCTCGAACTTTTGACGAAGTGTTATGTCTTCTTCTGTGGTAAGGAAGTGTTTATGAATATTATAGATAACATTCTCGTCTGGGTTTTTCTTTTCATCTGGAGTCTGTGAGTTGGTGACAATACTCATTACTTTTTTCTTAAGCTCTTCATCGCTACAGAAGAGATCGATCTGGTTGGCATAACTCTTGCTCATTTTCTTTCCATCTATTCCAGGGAGTGTTGCAACCGTATCAAGAATATATTCTTTTGGAAGCTTGAACTGCTCAACACCCCACGCACGATTATAATACCCAGCGATATCACGAGCGTACTCAATGTGTTGCTTTTGATCCGCACCAACTGGTACCACATCTGCCTGATACATGAGAATATCTGCCGACATGAGCACAGGGTAGTCAAAGAGTCCAACGCCGACCTCTTTATCTTTCGCTTCGTGATCCTTAAACGCATGTGCGCGCATGAGGTACGGCATTGTCACCACATTGTTAAACACCCACGCAAGTTCTGTATGTTCTGGTACCGCAGACTGACGGAAAAGCACTGGAGAAGATACATCGAGCCCGCATGCAATATATGCAGCAGCAATCTCAAGAGAGCTTCTCTGTAACTCATCTCTATCTTTCACGGTGGTGAGCGCATGGTAATCTGCGATGAAAATATAGCTCTCGTAATCACCACTATTTGCAAGGTCGATATTTTGCTTCATGGCACCGAAATAGTTACCGAAATGAAGCTTGCCTGTTGGCTTGATTCCTGAAACAAGTATTTTTTTCATGAAAAGAGTATATCAATTTATTGGCTACTTGTCTTTTGGTTTCATCTTAGTAGATTCAATGAAAGAAATGATGCTCTCTTTCTTTGGAAGCGCGGTTTTGGTACTAGAAATGAACGAAATAGCTACGAGCACATACCCATCCTCATCATAATCATAGTGAAGCTTATACTTCATCCCTGCGTAACTTTTAAAATTCCCCACATCTTTAAGTGAACGCTTAGGGAGTGTCTCATCAAGCATCCCCTTAAGAGTACTGAGCCAAGCATCGAAAGACTGCTCGCACTCTTCACCTTTATAGAGCGCGCGAATAACCACTCTTCTTTGGTTACTGTTTTTTATTTCCTGTCGTTCAATTGGTTCTAGAAGGAAGCGAGCGTTTGGTATTGTGTGGAGTTTTCCATCATAATCTCCGTTATTATCTTTCCCTGCAAGCTGAACAGAAAGAGGTCTCACGCGTACCACTTCTCCTAGAATAGATTGTATACGAATATCATCTCCAATATCATACGCAAGCACCACATGAGGATATGCAAGGAGCGAAATAATCACATCACGAAGTGCGATGATGATAGCACCAAGAGCAACCGCGAAGAAGCTGAAAGCTCGCACATCATAGAGCGCAAGAAGGAACATTACAATCACAGAAACATAGAGTACCCGCACGATACTTATAATATGTAATTTAGAAAAGTATGTCAGTGTCTCTTTCTCAGCTTCTTCTGGTGAGAGAATTGTTGATTTTTTGTGTTTATACTTCTTAACAATGAACCTTCTGTAACTAAGCAAGGTTACTTCTAAAGTAACCACAATAAACACACTCACAAAGAGTGCCTTCATGTGTGGAATAGAGATAAGTTGTGCAATAAGCGTCATCATACGAATAGATACAAGAGTATACCACAGGATCACTATGGTAACTGGTACCATAAAATAACAACAATATGGAACTGCGGGGTGCATGAAAAAAGGCAGGTTTCCCTGCCTTTTTCAAACAACGCCTGTTTTCAATTCTTTCAAAATAGACTGCTCTCGTACCACGTTCGCAGACACAGTATCAAGAACAGAAGTCGGCGCAAAGAGCTCACGATATCTTATTTGTTTCCCCCTAAAGAAAAGAAATCTGTCAGTGTGCATCTTGGTAAGGGACCCCATGGACACTTTGTCTTCTTGGAGTTCATAGCACTCACGGAAAGGACGACAGTGGTGGGAGTACATCCGCACACAATTCATCACTTCCAACATCTTCGTAGCAATGACATACTCTCGCCACATATCGAGCGTGCCACAATGAAGCGAAAGCGGTGACCTCACCCGCAAATGAAACAATCGTTCTTCTTCGAGAACGTTATCAGAGCACATCTGTGTGCACTCAGGAAGGAGAATCTCTTGACCGAACATGAACAAGAATTCTTTTCCGTCATGACACCCGCACGGAAGATGAAATACATACAGCAAGTCATACCGTATGTCTTTTTCTGGTATGCAGAAACGTCGCACCCCTTGGAATAAAGTTTCGAGGAAATGTGTACTTATTCTTTTTTCGTCTGACATAAGAAGTTGTTCGAACATCTCCTGTGGCGAGAAAAAAGTAAGCACTGGGAGACCGCACATTGGTTCTTCTAAGAGAACTTGGCACGACCTCAAAATACGATCAATCTCATTACGTTCTGGATTCTGTGACACGCTACACCTCTTTTCTTTATATGTTAAAAAATGAACCACACCGCTACCAATCCTACTCCTTCTTGTTGAATCTCGCAACAAAAAACCACCAAACCTTCTTTCTTGGTTGGTGGTTTTGTTTGGAACGGGTATGTTACAATCCTTCTTCTCGCAACCCTTCCACAAAGGCGAGCGCCTTTCGTGAGAGTTTCTTGGGCATCATGATAGAAAGCTTCACAAGCACATCTCCACGCTTGTTCTTATCATGCACATGTGGAACACCTCGCCCTTTCACTCGGAGAACTTCTCCATGAGATGCTCCTGGAGCAATATCAACATCGATGACACCGTCTAATCCTTCGATGTTGTGCTTAGCCCCAAGAAGTGCGTCAGTGAGTTTTATTTCATGAGTAATAACAAGGTCATTACCTTCACGCTTCCACACCTTGTGCGCAATAACGTTCACCTTCACATAGAGATCCCCCGTCACACCACCCTGTACAGCTTCCCCCATCTGAGACATGCGGATCATTTCGCCATTTGAAATCCCTGCAGGAATAGCGATGTTGATTTCTTCGCGCTTATTTACCACACCTGCACCTCGACACTCATGACACTTCTCTTCTGGAACCTGTCCCTGCCCATGACAAGCATCACAGGTGTGCACTGTCTGGAAGTTGCCCATGAAGGTACGCTTCACATCACGAACCTTTCCTTGACCATTACAGGTGGTACAGGTCTTCTTCTTCGTATTAGGACGAGCACCACTACCATCACACGTCTTACAAGTAGACACCTTAGAAATGAGCACGTTACGTTCTGTGCCGAAGATTGCCTCAGTAAAAGGAACGTCTATCTCAAGTGAGATATCGCGTCCACGCTTCTCTCTGTGTCCTCCACCGAACCCTCCGAACATATCACCGAAAATATCTCCGAGATCTCCAAAATCAAACTGCATGTTAGAAAAATCAGCCTGATCGAAACCACCGAATCCTCCGAATCCACCTGCTCCCCCATGAGGACCTTGACCATTGAACGTTTGTCCGTACGTGTCGTACTCCTTTCGTTTCTTCTCATCAGAGAGCACCTGATAGGCCTCGTTCACTTCTTTGAACTTCGCTTCATCACCACCTTTTTTGTCAGGGTGATACTTAGCAGCAAGTTTATAAAATGCTTTTTTGATATCTTCTTTTGAGGCAGTCTTTTCTACCCCCAAAACATTGTAATAATCTTTAGTTGCCATAGGTTTTGTCTGTGTATAAGGTTATACCACATACCCCAAACTCCATGCAAGTATTTTTTGACTTTTTTATTTTTATGTGTTTGAATAAGCAAAGTTGAACACCAAGGAGACAGGTATGCCTACCCCGCTAGTATACAAGGGGTATGCCACAGACCCCGCAGGAACAGTGAGAATTGAGGATGCGTTCGCCCTCACGGAGAGGAACGGTCGGCCTTATGTGGTTATTTGCGTCAGTTCAATCTTCACCCAAAGAAAGGAAGAGTTACTCGCAAGGGTTACAGGAGACAACATGTTCCTTAAGCACCCACGATTAACACATCAAGACACTTCAAACTTTGTATTCAGTCCTCACATTGAACGCAAAGCTATATGTGTCCATATCCCAATCACCAACAATAGAACTCTTGTAGTGGATAAGATTGAGATTGCTGATGTGGTCTTACAAGAATCTCTGCCCACCAACTGGACAGACCTTGCAATGGAGAACAAGGAATACTTCCCAAGGGTTTTCTTGCAGACCGCGAAAGATATCGGCCTCAAAGGCAGGTCTGTGTGGTTGCTACGAGAAAAGGTTGTCTACACACTCATGAAAGTATTTAACAGTGTGTGCGCAAGTTATCTCACCGAGAACACAATCCCTTTCATCGTTAACTTTGGGGGAGAGGACCGGGTGGTAACATCCAATAAGACACACAGCAAAGATAGGAGTATCGCTTCACGCGGTCACATCCATGAAATCAGCGCCGTCTTCAACAAACCCCTACGGGACAGACGAGCATTCATCAACAACGCTCAACTCTCCCACTTCATCAAACACGGCAGACCCCTTTTCACTTGGCAAGAACTTTGCAAAGTGGTTGGTGAGTAAGATCGCCAAAACGGGCCCCACGTCACTGTGGAGCCCGTTTTTTCTTTTTGGTTGACTGTCTCCCTTATGAGTCAGAATTGAGACTTACGCCTGCTGTGCAGTGTCTCCCCCTTCCTCTCCGGTTTTAGGCGCTTCGGTTGTGTTGTCGTTAGAAGTCTTCATTGCTTCACCTATCTTCATCATTTTTTCAGAAAGGGTTTCTGTTGTTTTCTTGATAGTATCAACATCAGATCCTTCACGAACTTTCTTCACTTCTGCGATAGCATCTTCTACTTCTTTTTTGATATCATCGCCTATTTTTCCTTCAGCGTCTTTGAGTGCTTTCTCAGCAGTGTGCACCATAGCATCTCCAAGATTTTTCGCTTCGACAAGTTCCATTTTTTTCTTGTCTTCTTCTGCATGAGCTTCAGCTTCCTGTTGCATGAGCTTAATATCATCATCAGAAAGTCCAGACGATGCCTCGATACGAATAGACTGTTCCTTACCTGAAGTCTTATCCTTTGCTTTTACATTGAGGATTCCATTCGCATCAACATCGAACGTTACCTCAACCTGAGGAATACCACGAGGTGCAGGTGGAATACCGTCTAGAATGAAGCGACCGAGTGACTTATTATCAGACGCAAGAGGTCTCTCGCCTTGTGTAATGTGAATCTCCACAGATGTCTGATTATCTGCAGCGGTTGAGAATACCTGTGACTTAGATGTTGGAATGGTGGTGTTCTTTTCTACAAGCTTCGTCGCGACACCTCCCATGGTTTCGATACCAAGCGAAAGCGGTATCACATCAAGGAGGAGGACATCTTTCACATCCCCCTGAAGAACTCCCACCTGAACAGCAGCACCGAGCGCTACCACTTCGTCTAGGTTGATAGAACGGTTAGGTTCCTTTCCGAAAAGTGCCTTCACCGCCTCCACAATCATTGGCATACGAGTCTGTCCTCCGACCATTACAATTTCGTGAATCTCTTCTTTTTTAAATGGAGAGTTTTCAAGCGCTCGCTTGGTGATATCGATAGAACGGTCTACGAACTCCTTAGCAAGACTCTCAAGCTGTGCACGTGTCACCTTCATCATAAGATGC
>CAZCQX010000011.1:0-8697 GCA_964500955.1 uncultured Candidatus Saccharibacteria bacterium
CTGTAGATAGTTCTTTTTTCTTAGAACACGTGTCGCCTACCGCGTCTCCTTATCTCGTATCTTCATAAGGAGAGTTCCTAGCATATTCTCTCCTACACCTTTATCTTCTTTATGAGAGGTGTTAACTCCCCAGAATATGTCCCCCCAGTAGTTAGTTTCTTCGAGATACCTATCTCCTGTTGCTTGTAGTGCATGATACAATTCTCCATTGAGCGACTTGTCGAACTTTTGAAGGAGTAGACCATGCATCACTTGAACCTTCTTCTTTTCCCATTCCGCTAAAGCTTCTTCATTAAGAGGTGTATCTCTTGCGAAAATGATCGCTTCTTTTGGAGAACAAGTAACGAAATACCCTCTCATGGTTTGTGCATACTTTGCAGACTGATATGCGTTTTCTACACAAGGAAATTGCACACCGTCTAAGAAGACAACAGCTGGCCAAAAATTATTCAAAAATCTATACTCGCCGAAAAAGCCTTTTATCTCTCTGTCGGTGTGTGTTGCTATCTTTTTCCATTGGTCTTTCTCAAATGGTGTCCCAGGTGTCAGGCCTTGTTCATCGAAAAGAATTTTTGACATAGAGTGAAGTGTAGCATGTGAGAATCTTAGATAAAGAAAGCCCCGCAATGTTACTTGCGGGGCTTCAGTCTTTCTTTGGCAGAGTATATGTGTTCGCACTAGAGGGAGTCATGGCCTCAGGTGGTGCTGAAAATATGTATTATAAGGATCTTAGAAATCGTCCGCCAAAGACTAAATTCTCTTTCTAATCTTATCTAGACCATTATTTTCTAATTAATGTCGACGTTGAAAATCCTTCAATATTACCCCAACAAGAAATCACTTCTTTATCTGCGTGACAATTTTCATTTCTTCGAATAACACGTTTTCCTTCTTGAGAGTAGTAGTTTTCACTTATAACCAGAATGTAGAATCTAGTATTGAAGATAAATGGTACATTATCACTTTCTACAAAAAATTTATCTCTTATTGAAACAATATTCTGCATTGTTTCTTCTACCTTAGCTATGTCATCAGATGAAAGCCTAGGTTCAGAAGTAAATGTTTGATCTCTATTATTTAGTTTTTTAAAAAAATTAAATCCTTCACAAGGTCCCTCACCGTAGATACTCTTTTCTCCTCCAGAAATAGAAAAAGTGCTGCACTTGTCTGAGGTTATGTCGGTGTCTTCTTCCAGAGAAGACACCGCTTTGTTGACTTCAATATTGTACTGCTTTATTTTTTCTCTCAAACTTGCCTTACCTAAATATTCAAACTCGCTAACTGATTTAAAAAAAATCATGATAATGCATAACAAAAAAATATAGAAGATCGGCAATAAAATTACCTTTTTCTTTAAAGGGGTTACTGATTTTGAAAAAGATACAGCTGTTGAAATAAGTAACAATAAAGGTAATGAAATAGAAGTTACAATCGTAATAACATCAGGATCAAATACCATAAATGCAATTACTCCGAAAACTACACTAAACAATCCAAAAGGAGAGAGGATTAATAACAACAGTAGAATAATAACTAAAAGAGAAACATAGAACCACCTAAGTCTTTTTATCCATAAAGATTGTGACGAGAATTCAGTAACGGATAGCGCTGTTGTCTCGTTATTCGTAGCACTAAGTGACAGTTCTTGATTTTGCTGCTCCATATATTTACACTAAGTATAGCCTACTTTATATTTTTACTGAAACAAGTTATGTTAGAGGATAGACTCACGAAACTCCTCGCGTTGCTCGAAGTAGATTCTCTAGGTTCCAAGAACCGAACTTGCTAGTTCGCCCGTATTCTCGTCCCCGTAAGTGACGCAGGTCACTTACTCTCTACTGACACTGTCAACAAAAATACACAGGTTCTTCCTGTGTATTTTTGTTGATGTGCCGAGGGTGGGACTTGAACCCACACGCCTTGCGACATTCGATTTTGAGTCGAACGCGTCTACCATTCCGCCACCCCGGCATATTCATTATTCCAACACTACAATACATTTTAAGACTCTAACAATTCTGCATCAACACCGCAAACACCGAAGGCTAGTATACCACACACAGCACCCTTTCTTAATATACCATTTTCAAAACAAAAATCTTGATACGTGGAGAAAAGATATGCTAGAGTGTACATGGAAACGTCCTTCAAAACCCATTCAAAGGAGATGACATCATGTCAGATGAAGAAGTACCCATCAGTGACAAAATGATTCAGATGATGGAAGACGCTGAGTACGGAGACCTCTCTCATAGCACCGTCTCAAAACGTCATGTGAGAATCCTCTGCGCTCTATACCAGGTGAAGCTTCAGTGGGACAAACACACTCTTACCGTTGATTACGTTCCCATAGTTCTCATATCTCAACTTATTGAACCCCTGTTCAACAAAAGACACACAATCGAAGATGTCACTTACTTCACACGAGACCTCGTTGTACGTGGATATGTTGCATCGCTTCGTGAACAAGATGAAGACGATGACAGTCTCCAAGAAGACGCTTACGCCATCACCTCACTAGGCGTAGAACTTCTCGAACAAATAGAAGGCCTTCGCCCGTCACTCTTTGAATCCAACACTCGCAACTCACTGAAAGGTCTTCATTGAGATTGAGAAGTTGTTCTAACTATTACCGCTACACAGACACACTGTGTAGCGATTTTATTTTACAATACTAAAAAATATGGTAGTATGTCTATCACCTTCTTCCATGGTGGAAAAAGGAACAACAAGGAGCAGAAATTGGGTAAAAAAGAAGAGTTTCAACAAGGTGACCGAGTGCAAGTCGCAGACCACGTCCTCAACGATGAAGACAAAACAGACAAGGTTGCACACCGTCTCAGGATGGGCAAGCCCCAGATGGAAGGTCAGGTCTTCGATGTTGTCGGCACAGACCAAGGCAACATCAAGGTTAACCTGGCAACGGGCAAACCGTGGGCAGCCCCCGTCGCCATCTGCCCTCGCTTCTTCAAGAAGCACAAAGAGCAGGTAACCTTATAACTTCTTCGGAAGGACACACTCTTGTAACCAGCCAAAGCATCACATTCGTGTGGTGCTTTTTTCATACTCTCACCGTACCCCACCACAACATTTGAAAGAGGTGTCCATGCGCACATAAGAAAAATATGCTAGTATACACCTTCTGTGCTCGCAATCCTGCTTCACAGAAAAACCCCACAAAGGAGAAAACGATGGGAAATCCCAATCACGTAGACGCAGTAACTCTGGCACCGCGTCATGTCATCATCTTGCACATCTTGAGTGCAAGCAACGCGCGGATGACTGGTGCAGAGATCCATGCCAGCTTCGAGGCGCTGACGGCCACCAATCGGCCAACCGCTGATACCAAAAGTACCCTTGAAGGGTTGGTCGTTTCTGAAATGGTGGAAAATCTTGGTCATGACCGTGACCATTTCCACAATGTCTTTTCCATCAGGAAAGAAGGCTTGGATGCCCTCGAACACACGAAGCGGCACCGCCCAAGTCTCTTCGATGAAATGACCGAGCACCCATGCGTGCCCGCCTGACGCAAGAAGAAGTGGGGAGGAACATCTCCACAACAACGCCACCACTGTGTGGCGTTTTTTATATCAAGATAGATAAGGAATACTAAAGTCATCCCCACGAAAAACATTCACCCCATCAAGCGAACACGTGCCTATTTTTTTAGAAACTCCCCTCCTGTGCGTACGCGATGATGTCATCTGACTCACCCATCATCACGTTCGCGGTAGTATCAACGAGGAACGGCATAGTACGCGCACCTTGTGCTCTCGCTTCATCCAAGTAGACGTTATTGCCAATGTTCCTTTCTTCATACGCAACACCAAGATGAAGAAAGGCGTCCTTTACTTTGTCACAATAGATACAATTATTTTTTGTATAGAGAATAAACATAAGAATATATACGTATTTACTTACTACAGAATACCATATAGTATACACATGATGAACACCCATCCGTCAATCGTCGTCGTTATCGGACCTACCGCAAGTGGTAAGAGTGATTTCGCTGTGGAGTATGCGCGTACACATAATGGAGAAATACTTAGCGCCGACTCTCGTCAGGTCTACAAAGGGCTCGACATCGGAACAGGAAAAATCACAGAAGAAGAGATGGGGGGTATCCCTCACTACATGCTTGATGTCTATGATCTTGATGAAGAAGTAAGCGTAGTACGTTTCGAAAAAGAAGCAAGGGAACACATCGACGACATTCTCTCTCGAGGGAAAACTCCGATCATTTGTGGTGGTACAGGATACTACGTTGATGCACTCATCTATGGAAGCAATCTACCAGAAGTACCACATGACAAAAACCTCCGCATGTCTCTAGAATCAAAAACAAAAGAAGAACTCTACGACCTCCTCCTTTCAAAAGACAAAGCTCGTGCAGAAACTATCGATAGAGATAACCCCGTCCGTCTGATACGTGCCCTTGAGATACTACATCACACCGACCATGTTCCACCACGCAAAGAACCATCTCCTCTCTACAGAGTAGAGCTATTCATCATGACTCCTTCTCGTGAAGTTCTCCGCACAAGAATAAAGAAGCGTATAGAAAAAAGACTAGACGCTGGTATGTTAGAAGAAGTAGCAACACTTCTAAGAAAGAAAGAGTATTCTGAGCGAGAGCTTAAACGATTTGGTATAGAGTACTACCTTATCGCTCTACATCTACGAGGAGAACTCACTTTAGAAGAAATGAAAGAACGTCTCTTCTACGCTATCTATCACTACGCGAAACGTCAGGAGACATGGAACAAAAGATATAAAAACGTGGAAGGATTTTCTATTACCAAGATTCCTGTAGAGTAAGCCAAAAAGAAACCACCGGAGGGGAACCTTCGGTGGTGCTTATTGGATGAACGAGTGCTATGTCTTAGGAGTGTGTCTAGAAAAGATAAGCCTTGCCACATCCATCACTGTAATTTTGAACAACCTTTCTTTCCCTTTTTCAAAAATCACTGTGTGTGTCTCACCTGAGGAAAGATAAGGATCGTTGTTGGCTGATGTTGTTCCACACCCTTCCGAAGAAGCGATATAGATCGGCTCGACACAAACATCTGCGAAGATAACTCGTGCCATATCTCGAACATAGGGAGAAGTTAGGTCTGCGTTTATTACGACAGGACCACTCTTCACACACTTGTGCGCGAGATAAAGAGCGAAAAGGTTTTCTTCTTCTTTAGAAAAACCACGGTAAAGATCGAAAGACAAACGCTTCATATCGAGATAGGACACCCCCATATGTTCTGCAATCATCTGTGAGACGCGACGCAACACCACAGCTTCTCCACCGAACACCACAACCACGAAGGGTGTATATGCCGGTGTGCCGATTTTTTTGAAAAAAGAATTCTCGCAGAAAATATCAACCCCTCGCTCGTAGTGCCTTAGGTTTCTACGGATTCGGTTTAATAACCTCCGTCGACGAAAATGGTCAACAAGACGAGTAACAGCATTGGTCATGGAATAACCTCCTACAAAATAAAGAACATGAAAACCATACTACATAAAAACTACTAGCATGTAAAGCTACACATTGACTTATATGATAGTAAGTTGTATAATATTTTTTAGGTTCATTCACACAGAAAGGATTAGAACATGACCAATCAGGTCGTTTTTTCGAGCCTGCAACAAGGCAACATCTTCGGAGAAGATGGCGCTCTCGCAGTCGCGCAGACAGAAGTCCTGCCGAACGCAGAGAAAGGGAACATTCCTGCCCTCATGCAGATGGCGAATGTCCACTACACCGCAATTGGGGCATCCGTCGCCTTCTACGGCGCCATCCTCGGACGCATCCTTGCGCTCTACCACTTGTGGAAGGCGAAAAGGTTCGCAGAACAAGCATTCCTCACATTCGGGTGCCAACATTGGCATGTCGAATATGCAGTCGCATATTTCGACGTGTTGAAGCATGAGAACCCGTACACCCGCCATGAGCTTGAGGTTGGGGATGTGCACATTCTCATGTCATGCTATGCGCAGTGGGTTGTGCAAGTTCTCAAACGACTCAAACTGCCGTACAAACGCGAGCTTGAAGCTATCGCAAGTTGTGAGAAAGCGATCAACCGCCACGGGCAACCAGATCTCAAGATCCTCGCCTGTGTCACGCTCTTCTCGCTTGACCCGAATGAGAAGCTCGGCAAGAGACTCTTGGACTTCTGGCAAAGTGGCCACGCGGACATCTTCATCGGTGTTCCTCGTGGTTTCCACTACTACATGGAAAGTGATTTCCCAGAAAAAGAGAACAAGAGTACTGTGATGACCGTCTGTCGTGTCGGTCGTGCCCTTGGCTTTTTTGATGAAGTCGTACAACTCGCCGAAAAGTACGAACTCTACGACCAGAAAAAGAAGGCCCTCGCCGGCATCTGAATCCTTACAACAAGGTGTACACCCAAAGCCCCCACACACCCGTGCGTGGGGCTTTTTTCTTTGCTATAATCTAGAGTATCTATGTCTACACAATACTACACAACAATAGGCCTTGAAATACACGCCGAACTCCACACCAATTCAAAAATGTGGTGCGGTTGCAAGAATGACCCACGAGAAGAAACTCCGAACAAAAATATTTGTGAGGTCTGCATGGCACACCCTGGCACCCTCCCCGTCCCCAACAAAGAAGCTATCAAAAAAGTAATCCAAGTTGGCCTTGCAGTCGGAGCAGATATTGCGGACTTCACAGAATTTGATCGCAAGAATTACTTCTACCCAGATATTCCAAAAGGATACCAACTTTCACAGTACAAGCTCCCCATCGTCTCTCATGGATCCATCAACTCATGGCCACTTACCCGTATCCATCTTGAAGAAGATACCGCGAAGTCATCTCATGATAATGACGGGTATACTCTTGTCGACTATAACCGCGCAGGGGTCCCTCTCATGGAGCTCGTTACAGACCCTGTTACCTTCTCTTCTAAAGAAGAAGCATCCGAGAAGTCTGGTGAGTTCGCTCGTGAGCTACGACGTATCCTTCGCTATCTTGGCGCATCAGAAGCCAACATGGAGATGGGGCAGATGCGAGTGGAGGCCAATATCTCTGTCTCTACCGACCCTAATGTGTTCGGAACCAAATGCGAGGTGAAGAACCTCAACTCATTCCGTTCTGTAGAAGAAGCTATTAAGTATGAAGTACTTCGCCATATCGATCTCATCGAAGCTGGAGAAAAAGTTGTACAAGAGACTAGAGGATGGGACGAAACCGCACTTACAACCTTCAGTCAGAGAAAGAAAGAAAATGCTCACGACTACCGCTACTTTCCAGATCCAGATCTTCCAAAGCTCTACCTAAGCGAACTCTTTAACAATGAGGAACTCAGAAAAGAACTCCCTGAACTCCCTTCACTACGTCGCGCACGTCTTCTTTCCCTCTCATTAAAAGAAGACGCTGTAGCTATCATCCTTGATACCCCATCTGTTGCTTTCTATTTTGACAAAGTAACAGAGGGTAAAAGCAAAGAACATGCACTCCTTAGTGCCAACTACCTCACAGGTGATGTCTTCGGTCTTCTTAAGAAGGATGGCAAGGAGCCGACCGAAGAGAACCTTCCTTCACCACAAGCATTTGCAACCCTCATCACTATGATACTTGCAAACGAGCTCTCATCTCGTGGTGCGAAAGATCTACTTCCACTTATGCTTGGAGATATGTCTATCGATGTAAGAGCTATTGCGGAAGAAAAAGGACTCATCCAAAAGAATGACCCAGAAGCACTCAAGAACATCGTCCTTGAAGTGCTCGCAGAGTCCCCTGCCCAAGTCGCAGACTATAAAGCCGGAAAAGAACAGATGTTCATGTACTTCGTTGGTCAGTGTATGAAAAAATCAAAAGGCTCCGGCAACCCAAGTCTTTTCCAAGAAATTCTAAAAGAACACCTCGTGTAGTCCACTCATAGCACCAACCACCAGAAACAACCGCAGAGTATCGTGCGGTTGTTTTTTGTATATCCAGTACCACATACCTATAGACACCTGCTATACTAGCTTACATGAATAAGATGTTTAGAATTATAAAAGATGTACTCATTGTGCTTTTCTCTATCATCGTCTTTTATACCGTGACACACAACCCAATCACTCACCCGAAAGCAGAAGGGAAAAGAGGTGTGTGGTCTATCGAACTTCATCAACACCCTCTTGTGCTTGGTATCGCAGGACATAACTACCTCGCACTTCGAGATGACAGAGGTGTGGTTGAGTACGAACTCCACGGTCTCCCAACAGATACGCGAACCGGTTCATGGAAGTACGTCGGCAGATCAGAGTATGACATGTTAAAAGTATGGGAGTTCAGCACCTCAACGGAAAGAAAAGCAAAAAACACCCCTCAGGTGAGTACTGTACTTCTTTCTGCTGACAGAGACACCGTCCTTGCGTTATGGAATGATGCCCGTGTGTGTGGTGCACGTATAGACACACTACATCTTCCTTATCCACCTTTTGGGGTCTCGTTTAAAGAAGACACGAGGAACTCCAACTCTGTAGCGTACACTCTGTCACTTTGTATGAACATCAACCCACACCGCCTCGGCCTCCTCACCCCCGGGTGGGAAATGGATCTTCTGTCTGGAGTGTATCGATAAAACACAAAAATGGGTGAATAAAAATCCCCCGAGCGGGGGATTTTTATTATGCAGTCTTCCTGAGATGGTTCATGAGAAGATCTCCGAACATCTTCACAGA
>CAZCQX010000012.1:0-8681 GCA_964500955.1 uncultured Candidatus Saccharibacteria bacterium
ATGGAATGGTAAGATCGGGCTCATTGCGGCCGTTACTTCAATCATCCACGAGAGATCATCTGAATTCTCAAGCATGGGTGAACGATTCATGCAATACGCTATTACTCAACCTGATCGTCGTGCGGTCCAGAGACAGAAGCTTAAGAACGTGGAGAACATGGACGCTAAGCGTCAGCATCTCCAGGACTGTGTGACCGCCTATATTACATACGTTCTATCTCAAACCCAAGATATACCAATCAACATCAGTGAAAAGCTTCAAGAAGAACTTTACGACATTGCAGACTTCTCAACAAGTGCACGATCAAGTATCGAAAAGAATCAGCGTACAGGACTTGTGAGCTTCATCCCGGATAAAGAAATGCCTACACGTGTGATGACTCAATTGATGGGTATCTCTAAAGCACTCATCGCCATCAATAAAGCAAATCCTGAACTCACTCTCGGTCCAAATCAAGATGATCTAATCGGAGAGGATATGGAAATACTCGTGAAGATCGCACTTGACTCAATACCACGTAAGCGTCGCCAGGCAATTCAGGCCCTGGCAAAATACAAGTTAGGTATCACAACATCAGGTATCGCAATGCTCCTTAACTACCCAAGTGACACAATCAAAGTCACAATGTACGAATTAAACGCTCTTGGATTCTGTAGCCGAGAACGAGATGGTGGTGTCGACAAGTGGAAGATGTCACCAGAATGGGAAGCTATCGCACTAAAATTCGAAGAGATTACACAGGTCAACGAAGAACTTAATGCAGATAGCACAAACGGTGAATTTACAGAGGTCCACTCTGAGGTGCAAGAAGCACTTAAGCAAAGCTTCCAATTCTAACTAAATTATATGTTCAACTTTTTCAAAAAATCACAAAAAGAAATAGAGAAACAAAAAGCCTTACAGGACATGGCTAATTTCGCAATGCAACAGCAAATGACGGCCACTCAAGCAATGCAACAGCATAAAATGTTTATGGCCGGATCTGCTGGATCAAAAGTAGGTAGTGGGGCGGCTGGTAGTGCTGGCGGCGGGGGTGGAGGACTCGCCGGAAGAACATATGTTGCACCTGGCCATATATCTGCTGGGTACTCGCCAAACGATCTTGTTATGGTTGGTGTTCCATGTGAAGGATGTGGCTACAGAAATGATTTTCCTGTCAATAAAAAAGAAGTCTACTGTTATTTGTGTAATGCAAAAATAAGTATAAACGATGTTACCAACTCTTATGGTAGGCCTCTTTATAACGCAGTACATAAAAAAACAATTTAATCTAATTACTATGGCAAATATATTCAGCGGATCAAATATGTTCGACAGTAACGGTAATCCAGTCTACAGCAATACTTCTGGTGGCCAAGTTTTTGTAACAACAACATCAACAACTGTAGGGCCAAACGGCTTTGCTGGGATGGTTGGTAGTCGTGGATCAGAGAAAC
Organism: uncultured Candidatus Saccharibacteria bacterium; assembly: GCA_964500955.1. Lineage (GTDB taxonomy): Bacteria > Patescibacteriota > Minisyncoccia > Phycocordibacterales > UBA5272 > UBA11704. Next base: position 1,438 of record CAZCQX010000012.1, read on the forward strand.
CATTAGATGCACACACGTATCACTGTAAAGCTTGCGGACACGAGAACCTCCACAGCTTCAACAACGAAAGTTACTGTCACCTTTGTAATGAAAAACATGAATGTTAAACACCTAGACGACACAGAGATGAAACGGCAAGTAGAGCTTCTGACAAATCTCCAGGAGATTGCTAAGAAACTTGAGCCTGTCACCTGTCCACATTGTGGCTATTTAAACACGACTGAAAATAAAAAAATAACTAATGGCAAGCATTGTTTCTTATGTAACGAAAAACTATATGAGTAGAGTAATGTACGATCCAAAAGGAAGAAAGTATACACAGGTCATTTACGATAGGGATGACAATATATTAGATGAAATTTATCTCCGTGATGGTGATTGTCTTCTTGATCCTAGAGTCTATAAAGTTGTTCACGAAAAGTACCAAGATGCAAATTTGCGTTATTTTGCAACATTTAATGGGAAAAGTATTTCACCTCTTCCCGATGAGAATTCTGGTGGTGGTGTTTGTGAAGGGTGTGGGATGGTGGGTCCATTCTTCGTTAATGGAGGTAAAGAATACTGTGGTATTTGTAATGAGTTCTACGACACCTATGCTTTCATCCGTCAGCAACGTAAAGCGTCTACTGATTTTCTCCATGAAGTCCAGAATGTGAGAAGGGTCCACGAAAGATTTTTACGAGAGGGGAATTGGCCAATGGCTAAACAGTCAGAACAAGAGATGTACCGCCTTGAAGAACTGTATAACAAAGCTCTTCTTGAAGAGGCTGAGATGGGTGGATCACTCACTATTAATCCACGTGCACAAAGAGTTAACAAAGCTCAAAATGATTACATTCGAAAAGCATTAATGAATCGTCCACCAGACTATGACGCTTAATCTATTCGCTCATCAAGAGCAATTCCTACAAGAGAATAAGCGTAAGACCATGTGTATATGGGAGACCGGCACAGGTAAGACTATAACCGCTATTGAGTGGGCTAAACGTGCACGTCACCTAACACCTACAACCCTAGTCGTATGCCCTAAGTCCCTCAAAAAGAACTGGGAGCGTAACATCGCTAAGTATGGTGGCAACTATAAATTCTCAATCATGTCCAAAGAAGAGTTTAAGCGTGATTGGAAAAAGATCGAACGGTTTGAAAACGTCGTGATCGACGAGGCTCACTTTTTTGCTAACTACAAAAGCCAGTTAAGTAAGGCAATGCTTGGCTATATAACTTTCTATAAGATCGAAAATGTTCTCGGGCTCACAGCTACACCCTATATGTCATCACCTTGGAATATCTATTCTCTTGGCCTTTTGATGGGGAAGAAATGGAGCTGGATGTATTTCAACAAGACTTTTTTTATCAAGATCAACATGGGCGGGACGTACGATGTCCCAGTCGTAAGGCCTGACGCTCAGCAATTACTCTTACCACTTATTGAAGAGCTCGGTAGTACGGTACGTCTTAAGGATTGTGTTGATGTGCCGGATGATGTGCTCGAGACAGAATACTTTAAACAGACTTATCAGCAAAAGCAATATATTAAGACGCTATTTGAGCCTCATCACCTTACCCGCTGGACCAAGATTCACCAGTCGTGCGGGGGTGTAGTAAAACAAACAGAGTACGATATTGATCCTTTAATTACGTTAGCCAGTGAAAAATTCGACCGTGTGCTCGAGCTCGCTCTCGAGATTGATAAGCCTATCATAGTGTGTAGGTACAACGGGGAAGTAGAACGTATCGCCACACATATAACCGCCAAGGGGAAACTAGCCTACACAATCACAGGCCAAACAAAGGATAAGCAAGCGGTGCTCGATCTCGTACATTCAAAAGAAAAAGCGGTACTTATAGTAAATGCGGCGTGCTCCGAGGGGTGGCAATTACCAAGTGCAGACACAATAATCTTTTACTCATACGATTTTTCACTTAAAAATTACATTCAGATGAAGGGTCGCATCCAGCGTATCGACAATATCCAGAAGGTAAAATATATCTCCTTGATCGTCGAGGACACAGTAGATGAAGATGTTCACACGGCTGTGGTGGTAAGAAAAATGGACTTTCAGTTAGATATATACAAAAAAGATTTGACATAAAAGTATAAAGGAAATATAATTTATCATTATGAATAATTTAAAACAAATTAACAATTTAAACGACTCAATAGAAAGATATGGCCGTCTAAAGATAATAGGAGATGCTCCATCAAAAAAATATGGGCGAACTATAAGAAGAATAGTTATATGTGAATGTGATTGTGGAAACATTAAAAATATTTCTTTAAATTCTTTAAAAAGCGGACTTACAAAGTCATGTGGGTGTTTAAGTGTTGAGTTAACAAAAAAAAGAAGCACAAAACATGGTTTAACAATTAATAAAGGAGGAAATAATAAAGATAGAAGAATGTACCGTTTGTGGCACTCAATGATACAAAGGTGTAATGTAAAGAGAAATAAATCTTTTCCTAATTATGGCGGAAGGGGAATTTATGTTTGTGACAGGTGGAAAAATTCAGTAACTAATTTTATTGAAGACATGGGTTATAAACCACGCGGAAAAAGTTTAGATAGAATTAATAATGATGGACCATATTCTCCTGAGAATTGTAGATGGGCAACAGCTTCACAACAAGTTAACAACCAGAGGAAACGTAAAGATGCTGTCTCTATTACACATAAAGGGGTAACTATGGGGATAAAAGAGTGGTCTAATAAATTAGGAATTAATTACATTACTTTATACAACAGAATATACACGCTTAAAATGCCGTTAGAAAAAGCCTTGGTACCAAGATTATTAAAATGATAAATAAAAGATGTCCAACTTGTCAGGGTAAATTAGTGGGCAAGAAAGACTTGCTAAAGTGTGAGCCATGCAACGCATGGTACACCCTACAAGGGGATAAGTGCCATCAATTATTCAACTAACACGATATACTACACATATGGCGGCGAGACGAAAGGCAAAAAAAGAATACCCATCACACATAGTAACCCAGGCGAAGGCCGCAGCTGGAATACTCGGTGTGAAAATAGTTTTTGGTGATCAAGACTATTTAAGTAAGCATGATCAGTATTTAAGAATTTTAAAAAAGTACGACGACGAGAAGTGCGGAAAGTGTAAAAAGAAGACCCAAGCACTAGGATGGAAAGATTACGAATGGTTATGTCGAGACTGTTTTACTGGCCCTAAACCCTACATCAACAATGAAGAGTGAAAGAGGCAGATGTGCAGACTAAGTTTAATCAATATGTAAAGGCAAGATGGCCCAAGGGTAGATCGGCCGCTTTTGAGCTCAAAATTGTTAAAGGGTTATCACTCCCATTCTCAAACGTCCAAGAGCACCAGGTGGCTGGGCTCTTAGCGTCGAAGATAGGTAAACTTGTATACAAGATACCGGATGCCGGGCTTGGTAAGAAGCCATTTGACTCGATGGTCCTGTCAGAGACAGAGGCCTACGTCGTGGCTATTTTTTATAGAGAAAGACAATACACGAAAGCCTATCTTATTGATGTTGAAGTGTGGGTAACAGAGTCCGAGACGAGCAGTCGTGCCAGTCTCACAGAGGAACGAGCACAGGAGATCGCGAGCGATGTCTTTGTTTTAAAAGAGTCGTGTCAAGATAAGATCAGTAGACTGGTATAACCGGGATCATAGACTCGTTTGGCTGATCAACAGGACGATATTTGTTAGCTTGTGTAACAATGTGTACCGCTTCTTGTATCGAGTACACCCCAGCATACTTATGATCAGTGGTATATCCGTTACCTCCCGGACCCCACCAAGCGTTATGCTCTAGGCTCCAGATGTGCCACATCTGTGGGAAGGTATTTTTAATTGGTGGACTGTTCAGCATCATTTTTTTCTACAAATAACTTATGAGTAATGCGATCACGAACAGGATCGAGAAGGCCATTCTGTATATCAGTTTGTAACTGTATAGCATTTTTAAACTCGTACTCGAAACCACTTGTCATAAAGTATTCAAGAAAGTCTTTTTGCTCCTTGTAGCTCCAACCACCGGTATCAATAGCCTGATCGTCCAGGGTAACAAGACACACACCTATCTGATTTGGATCTTCGAAGTCTGTGTAAGAATCATACACAAACGCGAACTTGCCGTTATAGTTAGGTGCAACGTGATTAATTTTTACAACGTCTCCAATTTGGAACATAATTCTACAATCTTAGCTTCTAATTCGTCTTTATCTTTTGCTGTTATGGTATGGTCGACTTGTATTCCATCCATCTCAGTCTCACTTTGGTGTGTTGTTGCAACACCATCCTCGTACCCCTCACGTACAATCCTTATGAGCACACCTCTTTTTGCCTGTAGGATCGTTGCTTCATTTAAGAACCTCACATCATCAGTTATGATTGCAAGCTTAGGCTCTTTTTCTCTGAGTTTAATGATCTCAAATATCTTCTTGTACCACTCGAGCACCCACCAGTCATCTTTCATACCCCGGTAGATCTCAGTGCCGACTTCTTGCATCAGAGTCCTCATCATTGGTGGCTTTTGATCGAAAAGTTCTTGCTGGGTAAGGTTGTAATGTTCTCCTAATAATGCAAGCGTTCTGTTAAGTTTAGTCCTCATCGTGTGAATAAGAGCATCCTTAAAGTTATGACGCTGTACATAGTAACCCTTCTCCATGAGAACTTCCGCCAATTTATTTGTGGCTGTTGTTTTGCCGTGCCCTTTTTTGCCTGTTAATCCAATGATGAGTGGGGTCATATGCGTTTTGTTTTATTCCATTCCTTACGAGAAACATTGTTATTGAATCTCTGAACTTTTACATTAACTTTTGCTAGATCAACATCACAGAAAACATTCTTCGTTATACCATCCTGTCGTCCCGTCCGCCTTAAGAATTTCAAGCTCCGAGAGCTTTGTCTGCATTTGCCCTATTCCGGGTGTTACAGTTTGCTCTCGAGTTGCAACGACTAAAGCGGTACCATTTGCCGGTTGTTTAAACGTGACAAGGTTGCCGGGAAAGTATCGCATAACTACGCTTTAGGTTTAGTAACACGCTTCCTAGCGACCTTTGGCTTTTCTAGGAAAGCGATCTTTTCATGGAGCTTAGTATTTTCCAATCTAAGCTCTTCATTCTTCTTGCTCACACTTGTGATCCCATCCTCAAGCATGTTAATGAAAGAGTTTGAAGAATTAATAACATCATCAACCATTGCCATCAGCTGATCATTCATACGTGAGTATAAGATGATCAGCCAATACCAGAATATCGTTGCTAGTGACACACCGGCTCCAAATCCGTAGTTACCAACCCACACATAACCAAGGAAGCTAACAATGTTAAGAGCAAGCATCACGTAACTTATGTAACGCATAAACTTTCTCTTCTTGTCCTCTTTCTTAACTTCCGGCTTTGCCTCAAGAGCATCGTCGATGTCTTCTATTTTTTGTAGTATATTTGTCATAAGTATTAATCTTTTAATTTAATCTTTTTTTTATAATATCAACGTATTTTTTATCTTGCTCTATAATTACATAATTTCTTTTGAGGTTTTTACAAGCCAAAGCAGTTGTCCCAGCACCACCAAATGGATCAACTATAACAAAGTCTTCTGGTATTAGCTTAATTATATTTTCCATTACCTCAAGTGGCATTTGACAAGGATGTTCTGTTTTATCTTTAGAGATATTTTTTACTTGATTTATATTCCACCAATCGTACATTCTTGGCTTTTTACCGTCCGCAATTCTTTTTGCTATTCTTTTATCAGTGGGGTTTTTATATTCGCTACCCTTACCTCTAAAATCAGGTTTTATTCCAAAAAACGCAATATCTCTATGCTGTTTTGCTGTATTTGAGTTATACACCCAACTAACTACTTTTTCCGGAAAAAGTCCGACTTGGAAAGCTATTTTGTATATTTCTTCTGGATAATGAATAACAACAAATGGTGAATAACTAAAAACTTCTTCTAACATGTTGTAATACTCATCCACCTTAAGGTTATCATTATAACTATTATAATGATAACCAATATTAAAAGGAGGATCTGTAACAACAATCATTTTATTACCAAGTATTTTTGCTATATATGGTAATTCTTCTAAACAATTACCATGTATTACTTTGTTAGTAATTTTTTTTTTGTTATTCATAATATTATTCTACTTTGTAATTAACTTTACCTTCTGCTTGTAATTTCAATACTGTTTCTTTATCTGGAGAATATTGTTTTCTAACTAAAAATTCATCCATTAAGGAAAGTGGCACTGTTGCCTGGTTACGATTGCGTTCCGAATACTGGTAGTACCGGACAACAAACTGACCAGGACCTTTTTCAATAATCTCTCCACCTAACTCATGTGCAATTGCACGTCGACGAGCATCTATTACTTTCTCCTTCGCTTCCTGTCGTTTAAGCTTGTCATCCTCTTCTCGCATGAGACGCTCTTCCTCTGATTCTTCATCTTCCTCCCCTTGCTGTGATCGTGACTTTTTACCTGAGTAATAGCCACCAGGGAAAGACTTGCGATGAAGTAGAGCAAGTGCCTCAATAAGAATTGGCGGGTTTGTACGCTGTCCTCGTTCCTCCTTAAGTTCTTCCAGCATTTGATGCGGGCGTGACCCCGGGAGGAATTCAAGGGTCACTCTTATTTTTTTAAGATCACTCATATAAAGTAAGCTACTGTAAACGCTAATAATGCACCGACCACGAACCCAACCTTCACACCATCATTGAAACGATCCTTATATGTCTGCATGATGGTATTGGCTCCCCGGATTGGGTCCTCTTCAAACATATAGTCGATCGCAGCCTTCATCTCCTGTGCCACCTTAATCGACGTGGCACGGTTGTTTTTACGACGGCCGGCACGGACATCCTCTGTGATTTTACTCACATTGTCCCGGGCCTGTTCTATTCTATTTTTCTTTGGCTCTTCTTCGAGCATTTTGTTTAGACTTGTCATATGTTTTTTCGTTTAATGTTTTCTTTAAGAATTCTCGCGAACTCTACCGGGATCTCGTCAGCACTATTAATGTTTAGTGCTGTCGGGAATACTTGCCTTAATTCTTGGCCGGTCCCGATACCGATACCATAGAATTTGATGTGCCGATTCTTACGCATCATCTCCGGCACCTCTCTCTGATCAGTAGAGTCGAGGCCACCATCAGTAAGACAGATGAGAAACTTATCAGTCTCCGGGCGGGCACTCAATGATCGTGTAGCATCCCTCAATGCTGGCCACAATAGAGTACCTCCCCCGAATACTT
>CAZCQX010000013.1:0-8539 GCA_964500955.1 uncultured Candidatus Saccharibacteria bacterium
TCCTGCGGATTTTGCCCGAAATAGTTTCGAACTTCGTCCAATACACACCGCCAAATATAAAAATGAGTCCACTTCGTAAGAAGTGGCCATTTTTATTTGGCGGAGGAGAGTAAAGCCAACTGCTTGGCTTTACGGTGAGATTCGAATAGGAGTCGAGGAGCCTTTTGTTTCTTGTAATCAAGAAACAAGCGAGGTAACCGAACCTCACCTCTCCTAATTAAATTTCTATGCTAGACTTCATAGCATGAGATTGAAATATTTTTTACTTGTTCAAGGTTTACTTTTAACTACACAATTTGTTTTTGCCCAACAAGAACCAGACTGCACACTCTTTGGTTTACAGGGTCATGCTTCTATGAAAGACGGTAAGTGTTTTCCCCAAGAAAATAAAGTTCTCGAGAAGGCGACAGCTAGTAGTACCGCAATAAGTGAGAGGATTGTTTTGTACCAGTGGGTAGTCGATACTCTTAGTGACAAGATTAAAAATTTGAAGGAATCTCAAAAACAAAATAATGCTCCCGTTAATCCTTTAGATATAAATTGTTTAGATTTAAAAAATAATTTATTACTAGGAAAATCTGACAAAGAAACAAATGGAGAAGTGTCTAAACTACAACAATTTATAGGTAACTATAAATTTAATAAATTATATACACTAGCGCCTGAAAATCAATCTGGTGCCCGTGCAGAAGACCTTCAACCTGTAACGGGGTACTATGGTGCTAAAACTGCTACCAATGTTATGGAATGGCAAAAAGATCATGGTATGGACTTTGTAACTCCATTAAGTGGTGTCGGTACTCTGACAAGATCTAAAATGAGATGCGGAAATACACCTAATAACCAAACAGTACAAAAAATAAACTGGGGTATTGAGTTGGCGAACCCTAAAATTACCGATGAGAATGATTTTCAAAAGTATGCGCAAGCTATTTCGATAGATGTTACTTTTGCAGATAACAGTACGAAACATTATAAGTTAGGTACTGCATATGGATGTACTGGGTCAACAGTTCAGTCTATTGAGAATGGTAGAAATGTCTTTGGTAAAATAAATTGTTATTATTCTCTTTCAGGTGTTGGGTTTACTGCTTACTCACAAAACGGAAAGTTTATCGTTGAACGAGGTGACGAAAGTGCTAGAGATGGTGGAATAAAGACAACAATTCTTTTGCAGATATAAAAACCAAAAAAAATCCTTTTACATCCAAACTTACGGTTCTTACAAATACAAAAAGCACCTCTCGGTGCTTTTTTCTATACCCCCTACCTCCAACTAAACCCTCTTCCAAAATGTCCCCACGTACACGTGTCTCTGTAACTCACTTCATCTAATGCGAGTAATGTTCGTATTCCTTTCGGGCTCAAGTCATATCCTGTAATCTCTGTCTCAACCCCATCAATAACAGCGACAGCCATCACAGGGTCTGCTTTACCGATGGCATAGGCAAGCTTCGTCTCCACCTTTTTCGCGTTATGTGTACTCAACAAATCAACCGCGATTCTTCGTGCCATATATGCACCAGACCTGTCCACCTTCGTATAATCTTTCCCAGAAAACGACCCGCCTCCAATAGTAACTTCAGGTCCATAATTATCCACGATAAGTTTTCTTCCTGAGAGCCCAGTATCTGCATCGAACCCGCCTTGGACCCACTCACCAGAAGGGTTAATAAGATACTCATCAGCAACAATGATACTCTTCACTAATTTCAACAACTCATCATTCTTGGTATTCTGAAAACTCACCACAACAACAGCAACTTTCCCATCTTCAATGGTCACTTGTGTCTTTCCATCATATGGATACACCTCGAAGACTTTCTGACACAGATTTCGTGCGAGCTCATACTCAAGAGGAAGAAGTGTCTCTGTTTCATTCGTTGCGTACCCTTTCATGATACCTTGATCCCCTGCTCCACCTGTGTCTACCCCTTGAGCAATCTCCTTGCTCTGACGAACGATATTTGTAATCACTCTACAATCTTCACCAACAATCTTTTTTACAATCGCTTCAATATCAGGATTTGATTTTGAAGTCACTTCACCATTAATCGTCACAAGATGATGGCCACCCATTACCTCTATCGCAGTACGACTATCTTTATCATGTTCTAAATATGCATCTAGTATACTGTCTGCGATATAATCACAGATCTTGTCTGGATGCATTGGACTCACGAATTCTGCTGTTTTTTTCATAGTGTTAGTAAGACCAAAAGGCCTATAAATAAAAATCCCCATTAAATAATGAGGAAAGACAAGAAAAGAGATGTACTACTAGTCTGTATCTTTCCAATAAACGCTTTCGCATTCTATGGCTGGATGTAGCACCTTTTCATCGCTGAATGGTTGCTGATGGGTCGTTGAGCCAGTTGCTCTCGCCATACTCTTGATAACTGACTATGTGTATCATAGCAGTACCTACACTGTACCACATAAAAATAAAATGAAAAAGAAAAACCCCGTTTCGACGTATCGAAACGGGGTTGGTTGGAAGAGACCTTACTCAGTCTCAACCTGTTGGCATGTAACCTTCAGGTCTTCAACTGTGGCGTCGCATTTTGCATTGCGACGATCTTCAGGATCACTAGTGATTCTGAATTTGAATTTCTTGAAAAGTTCAAGCATTGGCGACTTATATGTCCTGAAGGTGATTGCGTGAAGACTTTCAACCCCAGAAGCAGATGCCCAATCAATCAAGATTCTCATCAGATGAATCCCTATCCCTTCCCCTTCAAGATCGCTCCGTCTAGAGAAAGAAACTTCATAGGTGTTCGACGCACCCGTCTGAAACGCATGCACCACTCCAATGATGGCACCTTGCGAAACAACAACAAAGGCTGCGTGCTCCTTGAAATCAAGAGACTTGTCATACCATTCGTGCATACGCTCAGCAGAGGTAAGGAACGACGTGTTGATCGTTCCCATATACCGAGAGTACCTGTCTTTGTCTGACAGTGCACAAATATAGGTAATGATTGCAGGAATGTCATCTGGTGTTGCCGGACGAACTGTTGCCTGTTGTCCACTCTTCAAAAGAATGATTCGCGGAGGGATCACCCCCACCCCCTGCATTGCAGGAAGACGTCTCATGCTTCTTTCGAGGGCAAATCTCCAGTTCGGTTCAGCGACTTTGAGCATCGCTTCCACACGTTCTGGATCAGAAAGACCACGCAAATCAGCTACACCTTGCTCGGTCACCACCACCACAGGCAGATCTGCTGTAATGGTGTGATGTGCCCCACCTTCGTGAATACCCACAATCTTGCTTTCCTTTGTCCCGTCTTTCAAAGTAACAGAACTCGGAAGTACAATGAAAGAGATACCACCCTGAGAGCAACTCGCGCCGTATGCAAAGTCGTACTGACCGCCCACATCGGAGTAGTGCTCGTTGCCGATCATCGACGCAACCACCTGACCATGCAAGCTGACCGCAAGAGCAGTGTTGACGCTTGCTGTGTAGTTGTTGAGTCTGATCATTGATGGATCGTTCACAATCTCTTGTGGAAGGACCACGAAATCATGGTTCTCATGCATCGTCCTGTAGAGCTCTTTCGAACCAAGAACAAATCCGACAACAATGCGGTCGCGAAGATACTCCCCGCGAGTGTTCCGAATCAGTCCAGCTTCGTAGAGCTTAAGGACTCCGTCAGAAAACATTTCAGACCAGATACCACGAACAGATATCCCAAGTGTTGCGAGCATTTCTGCAATCGCATTCGGGATCGCTCCGATACCAAGCTGTAACGTGTGAGGAAGTCCAGACTCATCTCCATCTTTGGACAAAAAACCAACAACCCTGCTTGCAATCGCGGTTGCGTACGAAGCATTCTCTTGTTTGACCTTCATTGCGTGTTCAAGAAGAGGTTCATCCTGATACACCACGAGGTCGAACTCATTGAGAAGCATTGCACACCCGTACTCAAACGTGCGATCGGTTTCCTTGTCCTTAATGGTTCCAATTGCAAAACGTGGCATGTGACCATTCACAACCGCAATCTTGAACTTCGCGTTCTTAACTGCAGAAAAGTCGAGTCCGGCATTCAAGCCGAGTGTGACACGTCCAAGCTCATCAGGTGAGGAAACATGTGCGAACGCAACATCGGGACACCACCGCCCCTCGAAGAGTTTGTGAACCTGTGAGAGGTGTGAGCGAATGTTTAACGCCAAACCCTCATTCACGAGTCGACGAACTCCAGGACCAATGAAAGGCGTCACAGGAGTCACGCCATGCGCGACTGCATTTCGCCACCCGTCTGGACTACCAAGTGAGAGCGTCTGAAACAGGTAAGTCTTTTCACCACCTGTGAGACAACTCGCATCTTCAAACAAGAGAGCTTCGAGCCATCCGATTCTGCCTGCGTTGCCAGGGATGTAGACAACAGGGATTTCCCCTTCCTGTCTACGCAAGTTCGAAATCTCCCTGGCGCGCTCTATAGCGATCGAGGGAGTGACAACTTCGTTTTTGTTGTGAGATAACATGAAACTAACCTTCTTTCAAAGAAAAAATTAAACTCAAAGAACATTATGGAAGACCACTATGAGTCTTTGCCTCCTTTATCTGATATATATGATACCACAATTTTTGTCACATGTCTACTTTTTTCGTTGTTGTATATGGCTTTTTGGTGATTATTTTTTCTAACTCATCTACAAAATACACGGTAGGGCTTATTATTGACCTCTGTGTGTGGCATACGACGGTATTTGATTCCTGATATACAAAGTTTTGATTTCACTCGCTATCACGTGCTCTTAGTAGGAAGTTCGGGTGTCTCGTCTCGTTTTGCTCGAAAGACTTTTCCTACATTTTTATAAAGAGAGAGGAATCGCTTCTCCTTCACCTTGTTCAGTCGAAGTCCTACATTTTTATAGTCACTTTGTTCATTAAAAATGTGGACCTTCGGTTCGATTCCTGCCGAGAGCTACAAAAATTAACAAAAGAAGCACCTAAGTGCTTCTTTTGTATTTTTGTGCTCTCGGCAGGAATCGAACCTACATCGCAAGTACCGCAAACTTGAATTCTATCCATTGAACTACGAGAGCATGGAGTCGCGTGATACGCGACTAGGTGAACAGTGTTTACTAACTAAGCTACTTTTGCGATAGCTTTTGCGAGACGTGACTTCTTGCGGTCTGCTTGACCTTTTTTGATAGTTCCTCTCTTTGCTGCTTTATCAAGAGCCTTGAAAGCTAGTGAGAGATCTTTCTTTGCAGTCTTTGCATCCTTCGCAACAACATCCTTACGGACAGTTTTCACTGCCTCTTTCATGGTGCGTCGAAGTTTGTCATTGACTACTCCCTTTCTGTCGCTTACGCGAATTGCTCGTTTTGCGTTTTTTGTGATTGCCATATCTTTAAAATTGTAGCTCATACTATACCACAAAGTTACATTTTTTTCAAGAAACTTTTCTGACTGACCAAGAAAAGGGTCTTTTACCTTATGATATACTTCTCTTTATATGATTGGTTTTCTAAAAGGAGAAGTGCATTCGATAGACAACACCGCCCTCATTGTTATGACAGGTGGCGTTGGATACAAGGTGACTGTCCCTCTCTCTATTGCAACAGGAGTCGTCGAACAAGCGAGTATTTCTCTCTTTATCTATACCCATGTACGAGAAGACCAGCTCTCCTTGTTCGGGTTCTCATCCAAAGAGGAGCTTTTTCTTTTTGAGAAACTTATCTCAGTTTCTGGTATTGGACCAAAGAGTGCTCTTGCGATGCTTTCGGTACACTCTCCAGCATCACTCGCAGAAGCGATAGAATCCAGCAACAGCGAAACCCTCTCCCACACTCCAGGTGTCGGGAAGAAAACTGCCGAAAAAATAATTCTCGAACTAAAAGGAAAAGTAACACACCTTCTTAATGGAACAACTGCTGACAGCACACTTGAGGTGCGTCTTGCACTCGAAGCTCTGGGATATTCCACAAAAGAAATCCATTCCGCACTCAAAGAGCTTAAGGATGTGGACACAAAAACAACCTCTATACTTATACGTGAAGCCCTTTCATTGTTACAATAAGAAGAAAGGCAAAACCTTATTCACACATCACACTCTACACGTATGGAAAAAGCACTTCGCACCCTAGAACGATACATTCCGAAAAAAATATACACGGCACTACAGCCAAGTTATCACTATCTTTTGGCACAAGTAGGAACTCTTATCTATCGCAACCCGTCAAAAAAAATATATGTCATAGGGGTAACTGGTACCAAGGGAAAATCTTCTACTGTTGAGTTCGTAAATGCAATGCTCGAAGGTGCTGGAAAGAAGACGGCAACACTTTCCACAATACGTTTCAAGGTTGGGGATGTATCTCGCCCGAACAAATACAAGATGACCATGCCAGGAAGATTCTTCACTCAGAAATTCTTACGGGACGCAGTCGATGCTGGATGTGAATATGCAATCATCGAGATGACCTCAGAAGGCGCTCGGTTCTATCGTCATAAAGGAGTTGCTCTTGATGCCCTCATCTTCACCAACCTTTCTCCGGAACATATAGAGTCCCACGGGTCATTCGAAAACTACAAACAAGCCAAACTCCGCCTTGTGAAGCATCTCGCGAAAAGCAAGAAGCCTGCACGTGTGTCTATAGCGAACACAGATGGAAAACATGGTTACTCCTTCCTCATTCATACTGTAGAAAAAAACATCAGCTATTCACTTAAGGAAGTAACCATTCTTTCTGAGACAGAGACATCTTCTACTATTTCATATCACAACGAAACACTCACAATCCCCCTTCCTGGTAAATTCAATATCGCTAACGCACTGTCTGCTCTCAAACTTGCTGAAGCACTCTCCATTCCTCTTTCTGAAGCAAAGAAGGGCATAGAAGGTCTCTCTCTTATTCGTGGTCGTGTAGAAAAAATCTCATGCGGGCAATCCTTCTCTGTGATTGTAGACTACGCACACACAGATGACTCACTTAGAAAGCTTTATGAGACATTCCCTTCTTCTCGAAAGATAGCAGTGCTCGGATCAACAGGTGGTGGGCGTGATGCTTGGAAGCGACCAGTGCTTGGTAAGATTGCTGACGACTACTGCGATGAAATCATCATCACCAACGAAGACCCTTACGACGAAGACCCTATGAAAATTATTAGCGAGGTTGCTTCCGGTGTCACACATCACACTCCACAGATCATCATCAATAGACGCGACGCCATAAGAACAGCGTGTGAACTTGCAAGAGAAGGAGACACTGTACTCATCTCAGGAAAAGGAACTGACCCCTACATCATGGGACCACACGGTACGAAGGAGGCGTGGGATGATGCGACTGTTGCGAGAGAAGAGTTAGAAAAACTACTTCAAAAATAACACAAAAGAAAACCGCGTCTACGACGCGGTTTGTTTTTCATAGAGTGAACTCTTACGTATGGTTGACCATCAACTTCAACAAGTCTCCAGATGGCTCCAGTCTTTTGGTACACCAGGCTTTTGACCCACCTTACATAGCTACCAAATTTTGGGTCACGGTACAGCTTAATACGAGCACGAACCTCCCCTTCTTTTCTCTTGGTCTTAGTAAGATTCATTCGAATCTTCTGTTTCTCTTGTTTTGTTTTTCTTTGTATAAAGGTAATCGAGTCTCCAAGGTCTACCCCTTCCGGAACAATAACTGCATACCTTATGGAAGGCAAGCAACTTGGTTGAAGGAAGATGATTCTTTTTGGTGCTTGATTCTTATAGGGCGTCATGGTTATTGTTGCTTCACCAATCACCCTATATGTTTCGTCGCGTTTTGAGAGAAAAGCTCCTGTATCAAAATCAGAATCAGGAGAAAAATCTTCAAAACGAACAGGACGAAAGAAGTTCAACCCATTATTTCTCTCAGTCATACAATGCCTTTCAAGGTTAACAAAGAACATCCGTGCTTGAATCCTAACAAAAGTAACCATGACTGTAAATGCACTTCTGCGGTTTAAATACAGAAAAACAGCGCACATGTACGCTGTTTTGTCATCACCTCTTCTTGTTTCTTATTTGCAATCAAGAATGGTGAATTTTTCTTCCTCTACTTTGACGAGCAGTGACTCACTCCACCCCAGAGCACCACCGTCTAACAAGTACACAGCCTTCACACCTCTTCCGCGAGCATTCGCAGAGACACCGACGAAGTCACCGAAAGAGTTGGAGAAGTACAGAAATTCAGTATTCAGATACAAAAACCCCTCATTCGCTTCCACCAAAAAATGCTTTTCTATGCCAGTGATATGCCAGTAGGGTGTATAGAGGTCATGTTCGTGGGCGATATAGACATGTCCAACCACTTCGAATTTGATCTGACTTTTACATGCTCGTTCTTTGTGTGACTTTAAAAGTTCTAACAAAGAACACACCCTGAATGTAGGTACAGTTCGCATAAGGAAACCCCTTTCATTGTGCTGGTATAAAGATCCACTTGCATCCTACCAAAATCCTCGTAGTATGTACATATATGACAGAACTTCCAGAAATACACACGACGGTCACAGACCTGCAAAAAGTTCTACCCTTTCTTCTTTTCACCATTTTGTGAT
>CAZCQX010000014.1:0-8500 GCA_964500955.1 uncultured Candidatus Saccharibacteria bacterium
GGTTAATGAGCGTCTTTGCGACATCGATGTTACCGGAATGGGTGGCTCTTATGAAAATGTGTACGCAGACGGCGTAACCTACGTCTCTCCTGAGGATCCATTCGTTCAGGTGATTACTCCACAACCTTCTGGTGAGCCTTTCATCTACACCACCCCACAAGAGAAGACTTCATCATTTTTGTCATCTGTTCTCGGTACAGTAGCTTCTACTGTTTCAAGTCTTGCGACCACCAACACTACTATTTCTCCTGTTACCGTTACTGCTAACCCTCTTCCTGTAACTACAAATAACAATGTTTCTTCCGCTATCACACCTATTCGCAGTACTCAGGTTATCTATTCACCAGCGGTTGGCTACACCTACGGTATCACCCCAGAGAGCGCATCGGTAACAGTAACTTCCCCAGCGCCTAACAGCACCTTTAAAGAAGGGGACACTGTGAATGTTCGTTGGTATACCACCAACCTCAAGAACACCACCTTTACTCTTTCTCTTGAAAATACTATTTCTGGGCAGAATAAAGTGATCACCACAACGACAGGGTCAAGTTATACCTTCACTCTTACCCCTGATCTTCTTAATGATGTATGTTCTGGTATCTGTACGAACAACCAAACAGGATCATTTAAAATCGTACTAAGTACGCCTGCATCTGATATTGCAGGAAATATTTCTACCCTTAAAGCGTCCGTTGCTCAGGTAACTATCACAAGAACACCTATCTTAAGCGGGGTAAGTATCACCACAAGTAGAAGCCCTGTAAATAGCGGTGACCCATTTAAGCTTTATGTGAACATTCCTCGTGGTGCATCATGGGATGCGTACGCAACAGGGAACTACTCGATACGTATTCGCCCAGTATGTCCTTCATCGGTAACAGCAAGTGTCGCTGGTGCTCAGTGTGGTACTGACTTCGTTATCCCATTCGCTCCGTCATATTTCCAACAGGAAATCCCTACCAACATCATAAACACAAGTTGGTTCAAGCAGACGGTGACGTTTGAGCTCACAGTGCTTAATCTTGCAGGTACCACTATCGGCACTAACAGTGTGAACGTGGTAGTGAATGGAACACCGTTTAGTTGGTAAGCATAGTAGACATATATAGTCTTAGATAAAAACACAACGCGCATGATATGTGCGTTGTGTTTTTTTGACTTTTTACTCACGGGTGGTAGTGTAGGGGTGGTTAGTTGCCCTTTTCTATTCTTTTCAAGGAGATTTTCATGACTGATATGACAACACCTTCCTCTTCTGGTTCCGCCGGCGGAGAACAAGAGTTCAAGGCTTGGATTGCGAAGTTCGCTAGCGAAGCCAGCAAGCAAGGCATTGTCTCGGGTAACGACGAGAATACTCTCGAAGCATTCATTCAATCCTGTGGGAAAGGTGACGGTGATGCCTGGGACCCTGCACTTGGTGTGCGAAAAGAAGACATGGAGAGACTTTCTGAGCTTCAGCAGGCGGTGACACCAGAGCTTGCTGGGCATCCGTTCTTTCGGTACGCCCGTACGATGGCCGAGCTACCCTTTAGTCTTCCTATTGAGCAAATCAACTACGCTTTCAACCACGAGATTCAAGAAGCTCTCGGTTGCGTGCCATCTATTTCGCCTACGGAAGAAGCGGTGGCCCTCATTGCTCAGGCAAGGAAGGCGAAGTCTGTGAAAGTGAAGCATCGCTTCTTCTCACACCCTGCTGAGCCTGCTCCTGTAAAACAAGGGGAAGGTCTTAAGGGAAAATATCTGACGGAAACCTTGTCGGAAGCTCTTGCTCGTTTTGCAAAAAGGCATTCTAAGTAAGAAAAGGTTCATGAAGGGGGGGTTGTGTTTGCTCTGTATACCGCATAACGCGAAAGCGCTATGCGGTATTGTTTTTTATGGTAGTTGTGGTAGAATGAGTCCGTGCTTCTTTTAATCCGTGTGTTTACGTAAGGTTTTCTATTTTACGTATATTCATGTGATATTAAGAGGTGCCTCATCAGACTCATATACATGATAGCTGATGTTGTTACTAACGTACTTTATAATTTATGGCAAAAACATCAACTATTGCAAGAAGCAATAAAAAGCCAAAATTCTCAACACGTATTGTTAATCGATGCTTCAAATGTGGTCGAAAGCATGGATATATTCGTGATTTTGGACTATGCCGAACATGCTTCCGTGAGCTCGCTAACGAAGGTATGATTCCTGGTATTAAGAAAGCTTCTTGGTAACTTACTCTTTATGGATCAAATAGCTAATATGCTCATCGCTATCAAGAACGGCGGTCTTGTTAACAAGACAACCGTTGTTGTGCCAACTTCTAAGTTGAAAACAGCGATTCTTGAGCTTCTCAAAAATGAAGGGTACATCAAGACCTATCATGTAGGCGAGGGAGCCATTTCTTCAACAGAAGTGGTGCTTGCGTACGTGAAGGGTGCTCCACGTATCGGTGGTGTTACTCGCGTGTCTAAGCAGTCAAAGCGTGTCTATACAGGAGTGAAAGACATCTCTCCTGTAAAGTATGGACATGGTATGGCGGTGCTTTCTACACCAAAAGGTATTCTTTCTGATAAACAAGCTCGTCATGAGATGGTCGGTGGCGAAGTATTATTCACAATCTGGTAATTAAAACGTATGAGCAGAATAGGAAAAAAACAACTACAAATTCCAGCAGGTGTTGAAGTTCACTTCGATGCCCATGCTGTACGTGTAAAAGGACCTCAAGGCGAAATCGTTCGCCCGGTTCGTGATGAAATCGTATTCAAGTCAGAAAACGGCATCATCACTTCAGAGCCACGCAGAAATGACAAGTTCTCTCGTTCTCTTTGGGGTACATACATGTCACACCTTGAGAATATGATTGCAGGAGTCGTTACTCCTTTTTCAAAGAAACTTATCGTTGAAGGTGTTGGTTTCAAATGGGATGTAAAAGGCAAGGAAGTTAACCTTTCTCTTGGTTTTTCTCATCCTGTAGTGGCACAGATTCCAGAAGGACTCACTGTGGTCGCGGAAAAGGGAACTCTCACCATCACCGGTATCGACAAAGAAGCGGTCGGACTCTTTGCCAACAAAATTCGTTCACTTAAGAAGCCTGAACCGTACAAGGGTAAGGGTATTCGTTACAGTGATGAAGTTATTCGTCGTAAGCAGGGTAAGAAGTCAGCATAGTCTTCTCTTTAACGTACCTATATGAAAACAAATATAAAAACCGAAAAGAGAGCACGTCTTCACAAGAAGATCCGTTCTCGTGTAGAAGGAACAGAAGCACGCCCACGTCTTTCTGTATTCCGTTCAAATCGCTACATGTATGCTCAGCTTATTGATGACGTTCGTGCGATCACTCTTGCGTCAGCATCAGATATTTCTCTTGATGTGAAGATGCCTAAGGTGGAACGAGCGAAAACAGTTGGCAAGAAGCTCGCAGAAGAAGCGAAGAAGAAGAATATTACTACGGTCGTTTTTGATCGTGGCGGGTTCTCGTACCGTGGTCGAGTACAAGCTCTTGCAGATGGAGCTCGTGAAGCAGGTTTAATTTTCTAATTTTATGAAAGATACACAACCAACAACTAACGGAACAGCGACACCTGCTCCTTCATCAGTTGCAACAGGGAATGTTGCCGTTGCAGAAGAACGAGGTCCTCGCGCTCCTCGTGGAAAGGGTGGTAAGCCACAAGGCGGTCGTGGTGCTCGCGCTCCTCGTCCTCCACGTGAGAAGCCTGAGTTCGATAGCAAGACTATCAGTATTCGTCGTGTGACTCGTGTGGTTTCAGGAGGTCGTCGTTTCTCTCTTTCTGTTGCTATCGTAGCAGGGGATAGAAATGGTCGTATTGGTCTTGGAACAGGTAAGTCTATCGACACACAGCTCGCGATCGAAAAAGCTCTCAAGGCTGCGAAGCGTAACATGATAACACTCAAGCTTTCTAAGAATAAGTCACTTCCTCATGATATTAATGCGAAGTATAAGTCAGCAAGTGTTGACCTTATGCCTAACAAGGGTCGTGGTCTTATCGCAGGATCTTCTGCTCGTATTATCTTGGCGCTTGCTGGTGTGAACGATGTCACTGCAAAGTTCCATTCAGGTACTAAGAACAAGTTGAATAACGCTCGTGCAACCATGAAGGCTCTAGAAGCAATCGCATATGCACACGATGAAGCACCAACTCCTAAAGCGAAAGTTGCCGAAACTCCAGCTGTTACTAACGAATAACCTCACGACTTATGCAAATACATGAAATCAAGCGCGTACATGCGCACAAAAAAGCAAAGCTCGTAGCTCGTGGTGGCAAGCGAGGAAAGACTGCAGGTAAGGGTGGAAAAGGTCAGACAGCTCGTGCTGGTCACCGTGTCCGTCCTGCTATGCGTGACATCATCAAGAAGCTTCCTAAGCTTCGAGGTCACGGAAAGAACCGTTCAGAATCAGTATTTTATCGTGGTCCAGAAACAGTGGTGAACCTTTCACAGCTTGCAGGTTTTGCAAAGGGTGATGAAGTAACCCCAAAGACACTTCTTGCAAAAGGTGTGATCAAGGAAGTTCTCGGAAAAGCGCCTAAGGTAAAGATTCTTGGAACAGGGGACATCGCAGTAGCGCTTACTTTTACCGGATGTTCTGTTTCAGCTACCGCGCTTGCGAAGATTGAAAAGGCAGGAGGAACAGCAACTGTTACCGAGAAGCCAAAGACTCAGTCAGAAGAGCAGTTGAAGAAAATTGCACTCCGTAAGGAAGCAAAAGCAACAAAAGCTGCGAACAAGAAAGCTCCAGCTAAGAAAAAGAAATAGGTATCCTGTTTAGGGAAACAAGAAAAGCGACGCCGTAGGCGTCGCTTTTCTATTTTTCGTAGTACACACCTTTATCATTTTTTGCTTATCAACACAAAAAACGACCAGACAGTGTCAGTTGTTGCTATACTTATTACATCATGAAGAACTACATACTGGCTTTTTTATCAACATTAATGATTATTACTGGGTCCGCGGTACAGGTGTCTGCTTATTTTGATACTGCTAATTCGCAAAAGTGTCCAGCAGGTCAGGCGTACTATAACGCTGATGGATATGTGGATAGCAAGGGTGAGTATATCAAGAACTATACCGGATGTGGTACAGGTAAGCCATTTACCTGTACCGACGGAAGTATTGTGTATGTGCCAGATTTTTATTTGCCACTTAACGAGTACAAGTTCTATGAGCTTTGTCCCACTCCAACTACCAAAATTTCAGCGATGATGATAAGTGTTGCGGTAGGAGAGTATTTGAATAGTCAGACGGAAGGAACTGCCAATATCACTCTTCCACAAAGCGCGGAAGGGAAGGTGATAATTTTTTCTTCGAAAAGTCCAATCAATTGGGTAATCTCTAACCCAAATAACGTCACACCCGCAAAGATAGTTCTTATTGCTGGTATGGATGTGAATGCTCAAGGAAATGTGGATATTGCACATCATCAGAGGTTGACTGGAAGCGTTCCAAATGTACAAGTTGAGAGACCCATATGTTTCATACCCCACTCCAAGCAGTACCTATTTTCTTAAAAAAGGCTACACCATAAGTCAGGCAGATACCTACACCGCGGAAAGAGCAGGGGATCTCCCTAAGTCTATTTCTCCAAACGGAACTCCTTTTGGGGATAAGATTGACACTCGTGTTACAAAAATCTCAGTATCAATTACACCGGAGAATCCAATAGTTGGAAATAACGTAACCATTACTTGGGCTAATAAGTACGAAGATGCTTCTAAGTTGAAGTGTCAGCTTTCTGTAGCTAGTATTGGAAATATAATCAAAACAATTACCGGCATCGCTACAACTGGGTCGTATACTGTTCCTTCGCTTACAACAGCTGGAACATTGGAAGCAACAGTTTCTTGTCCTGGAGAGGTTACTATGAATAGGGAGCTAGTCAAGGAGGTGACGACATCTGTTAGTATAGGAGATGGCAAAATCCGTAGTACGCTAGATACCTACCGTATTTATAATCCAAGTATGCTACAACAATATACAGGCTCTAATCCATACTCATGGGATTTAAGAGATAATCTTTTGTCGTATGTTCATACAGTTATTGACGACGGGTCTTTTGATGAGAATCATATGAGGACCTATACCCCAAAACAGTTCACAGAACAAGAAGCCTATGCTTGGTGTAACGCACCAAGATCAGACACTGACTACTTGATGTGCTTTTGGAATAATAAGTTGATTTATGCTAAGGATAAGACTGGTGCTATAGACCTAACAAATGTTAGTCAAAAATCTAGAGTGTCTAATATGCCCGCACTTACACATAACGGTGTAGTGTATGGCAAGCAAGCTAGTGTTAATGGTGTAGGAACGTCAGGGTCATACGTCTCTAGTTCGGTATATACACAGAGCAACCAAGCAGTAGGTCAATCAGGAGCAGGGAATTCATCAGTTTCCACAAATAAGACTCAAGAGATGTATCAATCAGGAGTTCAAAACGTTACCATCTCAACTACCAAAAAATCCTACCGCCAATTCTACGGCTCCCTCGTCCAACAGTCTCGTCGTAGTGTTACCCGAGAAGAAGCTGTCCAGCTCTGTAACACCAGAATCTCTGTGACTCAGGATAGAAAAGATAGAGGACTTAAGACCTACGCAACTGTAGCTAAGATACGCTGTACATGGGGAGGGGAACAGTTTTATCCAGTCACAGCAGGTGTTACTACGCCTGCCAATCAAGCAGTTTCAGTTAATAAGCCAGCTACAGAAGTTGCGAAATCTCAACCTATGTATGCGGTAGCGGACCCATCTGTTGTTACAGATACAGAATGGTGGTCTAAAGTCACGGGAGGGATTAAATCTCTAGACGGAGACACTTGCACTATTAACGCAGGAGCTTCCTCCTGTAATTTAAGTGTTTCCTGGACTTTTAATGGTCTTTCTGACGGTTACAAAATTACCATCAACTCTCCTGACGGAAAATCTTATTATTTCGATTCAAGTAACAACACTGAAACAAGAGGTGTATATCTAAAAGTACCAAATGGTACGCGTAAGATTACTGCAGACCTAAGAAATAGCCTCGGAAAGGTAAGAGAGATTTCTTCTCTCACTGTAACAGCTAAATGCGCTACTGGTCTAAAGATAAACACAGCAGGTGTCTGTGCACCGGATACAGCAAATGTAACACCTATAACCGGCGGAAGCCCTACAGCACCTCTTCAGGTATACGTTAATGGTAAAATCTCTATAAGTAACCAAAAGATAACAAAAGTAGACGCTGTTAGTTTGTGCGCATCTGAAACCGCAAAGCAGTCTAATGGATCTGTCATGTGTATCTGGGGAGATACACAAATAAAACCTACAGAAACAGTTGGTGGTACAGTTACAGAAGATGGATACACCACTCAGGTGAAAGAAATTTATAAGAGGGTCTTAAGTCGAGAAGCTGACTCTGCTGGACTTACGTTTTTTGTTAATCAGTTAAAGGCTGGTACAAAGACTATCACTCAAATAGAGGAGGAAATAAAAAACTCAGACGAGGCGTATCTTGTTAATCTCTACAAGACAGAACTTGGACGCTCTCCAGACCAAGCAGGTCTTATGTACTTCATGAATCAACTCTCGTCAAAATCAAGAACAAGAGCACAAGTCGCAGAAGATATTCGCAATTCACCAGAAGCTGTACAGTATAGAAATTCATCTACTACAAGCCTGAACAATACTAAACCCTCCGTTTCTGTTACTGTCACATATCCTGCCGGTGTAGGACATAGATTAGAAACATTACAGAATGGAGCGTTGGAAGAACGAATAGACACATGTATTGTCCCAAGAGGTGGCAAGAGTTGTTCTTTAACTGTTAATTGGACAGCTGGACAAAATACAAAAATTATACATTTTTCTTATCTAAATTACAGCGGAGTCAAAACCACCTTAGATGGTCTTTCTACCAACACTGGGTCGTATACTTTCACCCTCACCCCATATTCTTCAGGTGTTGGCACGAGGTATATTTTTGATGTAGATCCTGGGTCTTTGGTTATCGCTCACACAGTAAAAGCTATATGTTCCGATGGGGAAACATGGAATGGAAGCGTTTGCTCTAGCCAAAGCTCAGTCGTCAAAAAACCAACAGTAACTCTTAACTCTTTTGTTCCATCAGTTATTCGTGTTGGTTCAAAATCAAGAATTTCTTTTACATCAACCGATGCAACTTCTTGTACCGGTGTAGGACTTTGGAGTGGAGATCTTGGCGGAACCAACACACCTAGCGAAGGAGTAGAAACTCCAGTTATGAACACTCCGGGTATATACACACAGACAGTTACCTGCACAGGAGACGGAGGACAGGCAACATCAGAAATGAGAATACTTACCGTACAGCCAGCTATTTCACAAGTTGAAGGTTTCCTCCCAACAGTCCTCGGAGTATCAACATCCGCAACTTGTACCAACCTTCCACTTGATCTCCACCGAGGTATGGAAAAACCGTCAGTCTCACTTCTCCAATCCTTCCTTGCAGAGAAAGGATTCCTAGAAGAAGACAACGTCACCGGAT
>CAZCQX010000015.1:0-8424 GCA_964500955.1 uncultured Candidatus Saccharibacteria bacterium
CTCTCAAAGGCGGGCACTGACCCGTATGTGCTCAAAGCTCAGTCAGCGCTTGTGTCCCAAGCGGAAGCATCCGTTGCCCAAGCTCGCGCAACCCTCGCGAAAACCATTATCACAGCACCTTTTTCTGGCGTGATAAGTGATGTAGATCTTTCTATCGGAGAGACAGTCACTCAAGGCAAAACCGTGATTACCATGCTCGCAACAGATGGATACGAGGTTGAAGCGAAGATTCCGGAAATTGATCTCACTAAGGTAAAAGTTGGCGCAAAGGTTGAAGTAACACTCGATGCATATGGTGATGGTGAAGTGTTTAGTGCTGTTGTGTCTCGTATCAGTCCTGCTGCTACCACAGAAGGAACCATTCCGGTATATAAAGCAACAGTAACCTTTGACAAGAACGATACCCGTATTCGACAAGGCATGACCGCGAATATAAAAATTCTTGCAGAGTCGAAAACAAAAGTCATCACTGTGCCAGTACGTTTCGTGAAGGTGGTGACTCCAAAGAAAGGACAAGTGAGACTTCTAAAAGGTAAAGATATTTTGGTTCAGGATATTGTGCTTGGTATGCGTGGAGACAACGGTGTGTATGAGGTTCTTTCTGGTCTTTTACCTAAAGATGTGGTCCTTGTTCCGGAAACAACTGTGCGAGGAGCTCAGAAACAAACTCAATAAAAAATCATGAAACACTTCTTTAACATAGTATCGCTTGGATTTTTTCTCGCGGTGAGGCAGGTGCTTAGGTCAAGTAAGTGGGCGTCTGGTCTTATTGTGTTTATTATGATGCTAACCTTCCTTAACTTGGTTGCAACGAGCGGGTTCTTGGTGGGTATTATTGAAGGAGCGTCTCGTGCGTATAAACAGCAGTGGACGGGAGATCTTTTCATTTCAAACAGAGATGAAAATACGTATATTGAACGTAGTAATGATATCATGGGGGCATTAGGATCCTTTCCTCAAGTTGTTAGTTATTCTCCTCGTATTGTTGCTGGTGCGAAGATAGAAGCTAATTGGTGGGAAAAAAGGACAGAAGATGACGTGAATGCTGTTTCTAATCAAATTGCAGGAATTGATCCGACAAAAGAAGAAGCAACAACAAAGCTTTCCGAGGCTGTGGTTGAGGGTGAGTGGTTACAAGAAGGTGACGCGCGTGGAATTGTTATAGGTTCTGGGTATTTGGAAAAATATAGCAGAGTGAGTGATCTTGTGTCACTGCTTCGCAATGTTGGTCCAGGATCAACTGTGCGAGTAACGGTATCAAGGGGTAAGGTAACGTATAATCCAGATCAGGAAGGGCAAGAGCTTGCTACGTCTCTTGACCAGAACACTGCTGTGACTCAAGATTTTATTGTTCGTGGAGTGCTTGATTCTAAGGTTGCCTTCGTCTCCTCTCGTGCATATATACTCGACAGTGAGCTTAAGAAGATGTTAGGGAAAACAGACGGTGATGTGTCTGAGATTGCGATTGCTGTGCAAGACGGAGTTGATCCTTATGAGGTTAAGACCCCGCTTATGAATAACAATTTCGGCGAATATGCAAAAATTAACACAGCGGAAGAAGGTTCCCCTGAGTTTCTGGTAAATATCAAACTCTTCTTCAGTATTATCGGTACAATTCTCGGCTCTGTGTCTGTGGTAGTGGCACTCATTACTATCTTCATTATTATCTATATCAACGCTCTTACACGACGTAGACAGATCGGTATCATGAAAGCGGTCGGTGTTACTGAGTTCGCTATAGAGCTTAGCTATATTTTCCAAGCACTCTTCTATGTGCTCTCTGGGTCAGTGCTTGCGCTCGTCATCATATTCCTTGGTCTTAAGCCGTATATTGATGCTCATCCAATCGACACTCCATTTGCTACCATCGTGCTTGTTGCAGAGCCTGTGTCTGTTGCGTATAAGTTCGGTCTTGTGATTCTCGTGTCGGTGCTCGCTGGGTATCTTCCTGCTAGAATTATTGTTAACACCAACACGCTTAATGCTATTTTAGGAAGAAATAAATAACCAAGAACAGTATGACTACTATCATCAATGCACAAAATATACGTAAAAGTTTTACTGACGGTACCACTATCACCGAGGTGTTAAAAGGTGTTGATCTTACGGTAGCGCAGGGAGAGTTCGTGGCGATCATGGGGTGATCTGGTGCCGGTAAGTCTACGCTCCTTTATCAGTTGTCACTTCTTGATACCCCAACATCTGGAAGTATCACGCTTAACGGTCGCACAATAGACTCACTCTCAGACAGTGAGAAGACGTCATTTCGTTTGAGAGAGCTTGGGTATGTGTTTCAGGATTATTCTCTTCTTCCTGAGCTTACTGCGGTTGAAAATATCATGGTCCCCCTTCTTATGCAGGGACTCTCTAGAAAGACTGCAGAGTCTCGTGCGTTACAAGCACTCGCAAGTGTGAACCTTGCGCACAGAAAAGACAACACCCCTTCTGAGCTTTCAGGTGGAGAGCAACAACGTGTTTCTATTGCACGAGCAATAACACACAAGCCGAAGATTCTCTTCGCTGATGAACCAACTGCGAACCTAGACTCTTTTTCTTCTCAGACTGTTATGGAGATTTTCCAAAAATTAAATAAAGAAGAAGGTCTTACTATAGTGATGGTAACGCATGAGCCTGAATATGGAAAACTTGCAGATCGTGTGGTGAGACTCTCAGACGGTCAGGTGGTGAAGGAGTAGGAGACAAAGAAAAACGCGAGCATTCTGCTCGCGTTTTGACTCCCTTTTTTGACATCTAGATGCTTTATTCTCGTGTCGAGAAAGGAATGTTTTTGAATGCCTTTTCTCCGAACATTCGTGTTACCTCCTCAAGACAAGGTGGAAGGACGTGCTCGACGGTTGTCTTTACCCATGAGAAGGTTAGACGATACTTTCGCCCACACCCATCGAGAAATGTTACACTCCCTCGCGGGTCTATCTCGAGAATGTGGTCCGTATCACACAAGACATTAATGGGGCGTCCCCCATCTTTTGTCTTTGGGTAGAGTTTGAACAACCTACCGTTGTCTTCCAGTTTTGCATTTATTTTGTCGGCGACAATAGCCATAACCGCACGAATAAATGGATACTCTGGTGTGTCGTGTGGGACCTCAACTACGGTTCTCATACCTGTTTCCATGTCTATCTCCAAGTGAGTGTGTGGTACATTATTTTGTAAGAAAGCAAATCCTCACAAAACGCTACAGGGTACTCTACCATACTTCTTGTCTCCATAATAGGTGCTTTTCCAGGAGATGCCCGCAGGTGTCCTGAACGTGTTTTTCTTGGTATACTAAGTTCTTAGGAACAACCAATTCAAGAAAGAGGTCATCGTGAATCCGCTTAACACATTCACTCTTGGTCCCTCTCTTGGAGAGGTCAAGAGATCTTTACGGACACACTGTCCGATCATGCTACGCCACCACGTTGAAGGTCATTTTTTTAGAGAGGAGGTCTGTAGATGTGATGTTTCTCGACAGAAACATGATGTTCATCAAGGGAGATGTGGTAGTTATGTATGCCCTGCGAGGGCTCTCCTTTTTGATAAAGAAGAACCTTGTAAGCTTACCTACACACACCTCTAAACACGCACCAAGCACCCTTCGGTGCGTGTTTTGCTTTTAAAAAAGATAAAAAAATCGCCGTCATGTGACATGACGGCGATAAGAGTCCAAGGTGTTCAGGTTTTTGCGAGAAAGAGATATATTCTCAACGGTCCTTTTTATTAAGTCTGTCGGACGCTTTCTTGAAAGCGTTAAGTAGTACTCTTCCATCTTTTGATGCGAGCCAGACGATGAATTTCTCCGCAGAATCTGTTTCAACGGCAGTGAGTGGATGCAGTTCTTGTCCAGACTGAAGTATGTGTTGAAGTGTGCGACCTCCCCAGCCATTACTATTTTTATAGAGAGAGTTTTCAATGCTCCACAACTTGAGTGCGCTCTCAACATTGACCATGTTGTTAAGAATGTTTGTGTTAGGGTCGAAGTTGTTGAGTAGGTTTTCCATAAAATGGAACCCAATATTTGTTCCAAACCAGACAGCGATAGACGTCATGACTCTCGCTGAGTGCGCAACTTCGGTAGGTGTTACCTTTTTTGGAAGGAGAACAATACGCACGATTCGCGGAATGTAATCATCATCCCTGGTGTCGCATTGCCCCATATAGATAGTCCATATTTTTTGAAACCTTTGACAGCGTGGACGGTCCGCGCATAGAGGTGTTAGAGGTTCAAAGAAAGTAGGTCTAACAATAACCTCATCTCGTTGCATATCTTGCTCCTTGTTTCCTTTTTACTGAACCATTTTCAGTAAATCTAGCCACACTCTAGCATGGTCTCCATCCCAATGAAAGTCGACGTTCTTCCACGAGAGAGTGCTTGCATTTTTCTTAAAAGTGTTATATAATAATATTTAATACGGATGTGATTGATTGTGAGTCGGACGATGAGTCCGGCCATTCGTTTTTTTTAGGGGTCCCGTATGCCCTTTATTCAAGTAATTTATACCTTACTATGTTAGACATAAAAGCCCTCAAAGTTGCCCTCGAGCAACTCGAACAAGAAAAGAAAATTGCCCACGAAAAAGTGGTTGACGCAGTAGAAAAGTCTCTCGCGGCAGCGTACCAGAAAGAGTACGGTAAGCGTGGACAGCTCGTGCGTTGTCATATTAACTTCGACACAGGAGAAACCTCATTTGAACAAGTGAAGATCGTTGTTGATGAAACAACGGTGCGTATGCCTGTTGAAGGAGAAGAAGAGGTGTTCGCTTCACAAGTAGAAGAAGGAGAAGATCTTCTCCCTCGCTACAACGAAGAGCGTCATATTCTTCTTGAGACTGCTAAAATGCTCAAGAAGAATGCAGAGCTTGATGAAGAAATTGTCTTCCCTCTTGATAATCAGGATGATTTCGGACGCATCGCTGCGCAAACTGCAAAGCAGGTTATCGTACAGAAGCTACGAGAAGCAGAACGCGAAAGTATTGTTGGTGAGTTCAAAGACAAGGAAAATACTATTGTGTCTGGTATTGTTCAGCGTGTAGAGCGTGGAACGGTATTCGTAGACCTTGGAAGAACTACCGCGATCCTGCCTTTCGAAGAGCAGATTACTTCAGAGAGACTCCGTCCTGGAGAACGTGTTCGCGCATACCTCTTTTCTATCGAAGAAGGGTTCCGTGGACTCTCTATTCGTCTTTCACGATCACATCCAAAATTCCTTATCGAGCTTTTCAAAAATGAAAGTGCAGAAATCGCACAAGGTGTTGTAGAAATCGTCACCGTTGCTCGCGAGCCAGGTTCACGTTCTAAGATTGCAGTGCGTACCACAGATGACCGTATTGACCCAATCGGTGCGTGTGTTGGTCAGCGTGGTGTTCGAGTATCTGCTATTACCGAAGAACTTTCAGGTGAAAAGATTGACGTGATTGAATGGTCAAACGATGCTCGTCGTTTCATTGCAACCGCACTCTCTCCTGCGAAAGTTGTTTCTATCGAACTTGATGAAGATGACAAGAAGGCAGTAGTTACTGTTACAAGAGAAGAACAGTCACTTGCAATCGGTAAAGGTGGTCAGAATGTACGTCTCGCTGCGAAGCTTACTGGATGGAAGATAGATATTATTTCAAACGGTGAAATGTTAGCAGAAGCAGACGAGGATGGATCTCTTACTGGAGAAGGCGTTGTGACTGATACCACTCTTGATGAAGAAGTGGATGAGGTACTCGAATCTATGAATGTCGTAGAAGCAGACGCTCCAAAGAACGCAGAAGTTGAAAACGCGGTAGAAGAAACAGTAGAAGGAGAAGAAAGCACTACAACCGCAACCGAAGAAACTGTTGCAGAAAAAACAGAAGAAGCAGTTGAGGCACTCGTAGAAGAAACCAAGGAAGACGAAACTAAATAATATACAACCAAGAGATATTTAGTGTTCTGTAGACAATTACCCTATTAACTAGTAACCAATCACTACCTATGAATTTACTTCACGATATCTCATCAGGAAACGATGTTCCAAACGAGATTAACGTTATTGTTGAAATTAACAAAGGATCAAAAAATAAATACGAACTCGATAAGGAGACAGGACTTATTAAACTTGATCGTGTAATGCACACATCACAAGACTATCCATTTGATTACGGGTATGTGCCACAGACTCATTGGCACGACGGAGATCCTCTTGATGTGCTTCTTCTTACCACCTACCCTCTTATGCCTGGAATCCTCGTGGAAGCCCGCCCTGTGGCGGTGATGGATATGGTGGACTCAGGTGAAAGTGATGCCAAGATAATTGCAGTTCCTGTAGGAGACCCACGTTTTAAGAATGTTCAATCACTCAAAGATATTAATGAACACACCCTCAAGGAGATCGAACACTTCTGGGTAACCTACAAGCAAGTTCAGAAAAAAGTTGTCACCATCGAGTCTATTCGTGACGTGGAAGACGCGAAGAGTGTTATCAAGGAAAGTATTGAGCTTTACAAGGAAAAATTTACTAAATAGTTTGCAACACAGCTCTCAAAGTTATGAAAATTGAAAAGAATGTTTTACCAAAGTCACAAGTAGAGTTGAAAGTTTCTCTTACAGGAGAAGAATTTGATGCATACCACGCAAAAGCTTTTGCGGTGATTCAGAAGGATGTAGAGATCGATGGATTCCGTAAGGGTAATGCCCCAGAGAATCTCGTGGTGAAGAAGTACGGCGACATGCTTATCGTCGAAGAGATGGCCAATCTTGCTATCCGTGATGCGTACATGCAGGCGGTAGAAGATCACAAGCTTAACCCTATTGCTCAGCCAGAAGTTACGGTGACTAAGATAGCGCGCGGTAACCCTTTTGAGGTAACGCTTGTCGTGTCTGTGATGCCTGATATAGAACTTCCTGAGTATAAGAAACTTGCACAAGGAGTGAAAGTGGACGAAAAAGCAGAAGTAGCAGAAAAAGACATTGACGATGTGATCGAAGAGCTCCGCAAGGGGCGCGCTCAGGCGCATCATCATGACCACGATCATGACCATGAAGGTCACGATCACGAAGGTCATGATCATGACCATGCACACGATCATGCTCACGACGAGAAGGCTGTCCTTCCTGAGGTAGACGACGCCTTCGCACAAAGTTTTGGGCAGGAGTTCAAGTCTGTCGCTGACCTACGTGGAAAGATAAAAGAGAATCTTTCTCTAGAAAAAGAACAGAAGATTAAAGAGAAGCGTCGCACTGCAATGATTGATGCTATTACTGAAAAAACAACCACAGAACTCCCAGAAGTTGTGGTGGAAGGAGAACTCGAGAATATGCTTTCACAGATGAAGTACGACATCACTCGTTTCGGGGGAACATGGGAGGAATACCTAGAGCATTCTAAGAAGACAGAAGAAGAGCTTAAGGCAGGGTGGCGAGATGACGCGTACAAGCGAGCACTCTCACAGCTTGTGCTTCACAAGATAGCTCAAGTGGAAAAGCTTCAGGCAACAGAAGCAGAAGTAGAAGCAGAACTCGTTCGCCTTCTTGCAACTGTTCAGGATGCGAACGAAGAGCGTGCAAAGGGGTATCTCTACCAAGTGATCACTAATGATAAAGTGCTTCGCTTCCTAGAAGAAGACAAAAAATAAACACAACCAGAAAAGAGAAAAGTCTAACAGAAAAGTAAGACAAAAAAAGAGCGACGCCTACGGCGTCGCTCTTTTCCATACCCACCCCCTCTACAGCTTCACTTGGTGATGATTTTTCGTGTTTTTGCTTTCTTGAGTTCTTGCGCTACGATATTCCACAACAGTTCTTCTGAAACGATATCTCTAAAAGGGCATACACGCGGAGCCCCTTCTTTATACACTACACGAGCACGTTCTTTCGTAGGACTTTCTCGTATGAGGAAGGTGATAGCATTTTCCGTGCTGACTCTGTGCAATACATTTTTCTCGATAAAGTAATGACTCCCCTCCTTCATCCACACCTCACCTGTCTTTATGATGGAACAGGGATGAGATGGTGTTTCGTGGAGTGTTTTGCTTGGTTTGGTGGTAATCACGTTAGGGTCCACACATGTTTCTTCCGTTAGTACGTGTGTGGAACCTTCTCGTAGTTCGAACAGTTCATGGTGATATACCCCGCTTAGTACGAAAGAATAAAAATCATACCGATGGTCATGAACTTCTTCCATATCTACAATAGGAGGAAGTGTTGTGGTATAAAAATGAACACGCTCGTGGTTATTTAGTTTTATTTGTATAAAACCAAGACCGAAGTAATGGATTTTCTTTGCACGCTTCTTTAGGTCTTCGAGTGTTATATCGTGCACACTCGTGTAGGTGGGTAGTATACCGAAGTAGGTAGCCATATATAGAGGTTACGTGATGATGTTAGTAAGAACACACTACGCTAAAGCGTGGTTCTGCGAGTCCAGTACCGTAGATAAAAGGAGGTACACCATCAATG